>CAURTW010000063.1:0-8662 GCA_963527705.1 uncultured Streptococcus sp. | reverse complement strand
GCTGAGCAATATGTGACAGAAAATCCAAGCGCCCACCTCCACATGTATGGTAAAATAGAAGCGAAGCACAACCGCAAGATGGGACATGTGACTTTGTTTAGTGATGTGCCGGATAGTGTGGAAGAGTTTGGGAAAGGAATTGATTTTTAGAAATAAATATGAAATTTGAGGTAGAGTTATTAACTAAAAATATTAGCATTGCTAAACTTGATGAATTATTTCTTAGTTCAGAAACAATTAATATTACTTCTGGTAGTCGGATTGAAGTCGGTAATAAGTATGTAGAGAGACGTTCAGCTAAATATAAGTGTAGTTTCAAAGATGAAAACTTTACAATAAATACCAATCAATTTCGAAGTGGACTAGTTAAAATTATACTTAGCTATGAATACAGCAAGTCTAAATTTAATTCAGCAAAAAAGTTTGAGGAATTCTTTTCAAAATTTAGAGAATTTTTAGGAAAAAATGATTTGAATTATTCAATTCTATTTAATGATTTGTCTATGTATTTTTCGCAAAAACTTTATCCTAAATTTCAAACATATGAATTGTTGTTACGAAAAATCTTTGCATTAGCTTTGTCTCCATTAGAGGATGAGAATATCATAAAGATTATCAAGAAACAGACCAATGATAAATTAGATTTGTCACAAATTCATACAATTGAGCGTATAGAAAGATCGCAAATAGCTGAACTTCATACATGGATCTTTGAATTAAATATAAATCCAGTTAATAACTTAACTATTCATTTTAAAAATTTTCAAGACAAAAGTGAATATCATCTAAAACATATGATAGAAACGGCTTTACCAATCACCATATGGGAAAAGCATTTTGCGCCATTCACTGTTGGTGAGAAAGTAGATGTGCTTAAAAATAACTACGATAGTATTAGAGAGTACAGGAATGACGTTATGCATTTTCATATGCTAACCTATAGACGTTACAAAAAAATAGATTCGTTATTATCAGATGTAATCGAAGAATTAAAAGAGGTTCAAAATAACATGCTTGAGGGATGGGATTTTGAAGCAACTAGGAAACTTACAAATGATATTTTTTATCAAGAGTTTCTGGCTAGTTTATCATCTTTATCTAAAACAGCATCAGAAGTAATCAGACCAGCAATGGATAAGTTTTATGCTAACAATATTGATTTTAATAATACGATAAAATCCATGATGGAAGCATTTCGTAATATTCAAGTACCTAAAATAGATTCTGGAGTATTAAAATCTATTCAGGGTATATCGGATACAATTAGAAATTTAGATTTACCAAGCCCACTTAATGAACCTGATAGTGAAGAGAAGGATGAAGAATAGGTCTATCAATTTTGAAGCACAAAATTCTCTAATTTGGCTATTATTTCATCTCAACTAATAGTTTGATGTTCCTTAGTAAAGAGATTGGTGTAAAAATTTAAAATTGCTATTATAAAGAAAAGATACAGGGAATAGTTTTTTTAATGGAAAATAATTTTTTAGATTTTAGATTGATAAATAATTTGTTGTTGCCATCAATTAATTATGTATCTAAAAATGATTTGAAAAAAAGAGATTTTTTAAGCATTTTATATGGAATTCTTTTTTTAATATTTGCATGCATATTTTTAGTTGTAGTTTATCAGCAGATAAAACCGTTTATTTTACAGCCAGCAGTAGCGTTTGCTAATCTATACTTTATAATAGATGCAATATTTTCAGGGAAGAGTGAGTTTCTACAATATGTACCATCAACTCAGAATGCAGATTCTCTCAAATTATTTTCTGAAATAATTTTTGATGAGTTAGTTTTGCTTTTTAAGATGTTGTTTCCAATGATAACTTCACTGGTCACAATGTTCTTGTTTAAGAAACAAAATTTTGAGTCGAAAGTATTTATTGCAATCTCAACAATTCTAATTTATACTCTAATCTTTGGAGTTTATTTTCAAGCAACGTTAATTATTGTTTTATTTGGTATTTTAATTATTTTTCATCCTATTGGAAATGGTAAATATTATACTGTTGTGCAATATTTAAATTATTTTGAAGAAATTCTTTACAATTGGTGGGGGAGTCGCACAAAAAATAAAAAGAGTATAAAGAAAATCATATTTTTAATTATTCTTTTCATAACTATGAGTTATTGTCTGTTTAGATTATTTCCAGCCTTAGGGGTAGGTTTCTCTTTACTTCTAACTTTATTAGTAGTATTTATTATATGGGTCTATACTGGAAGTGCTAGCAAAGAAATGAAATTATTAAAAAAAATATTTATTTATAGTATATTTTTTGGATTTACTTTAATTGGGAATTTAGAAATCGGTTCTGATGTTTTAAAAATACCAGTATTGTTTATTACTTTATTCTTTGCATTAGATCGGATTATTGCATTGTCAAAAGAAATGAAGGAAATAATTGTTGAAAAAAGTATATTGTATTATTATGAATACGAAACTATAGACAAATTACTTTTAATAAAAGAACTAATAAATATTGATATTTTACATGAAGTAGACGTGACTGAACTAGAATTGGCAAAACAAATAGCTATTAGAATTAAACTGGGTCTCTACCAAGAAGTTCTAAAATTATCAGATATTTATAAGAACAGAGAGTTTCAAAACTATCGTCAATTTGTAGAAGGAAATATTTTTTTCCTAACTTTTGATGAAACAACTTTTGATGATGCAGATTCTTTAAAATCTTTAAAAGAAAGACTGTCCAATATACTTGAATTAGAAGGACAAAATATTTTTTTACCAGAGTTATATGAAATATATGCAAAAGTATTATTTAAATTAGATCAATTCAATGATGCTATAGCATATTTTAATGAAAACATAATGTATCTGAGCGAAGAATCGAGGTTAATGTACATTAAAGCATGTGAACAAGTTGAAGATATTAAACAAGCTGAATATATACGTCGAAATTACTAATGATGGAATTAAAGGAGAAAATTAATCATGATCAACCGTTACTCTCGTCCTGAGATGGCGAACATTTGGAGTGAAGAAAATAAATACCGTGCTTGGCTTGAGGTGGAAATCTTGGCTGACGAGGCATGGGCTGAGTTGGGAGAAATCCCTAAGGAAGATGTGACTTTAATTCGCGAAAAAGCGGACTTTGACATCGACCGTATTTTGGAGATTGAGCAGGAAACTCGTCACGATGTGGTTGCCTTCACACGTGCGGTTTCTGAAACGCTTGGCGAAGAGCGCAAGTGGGTCCATTACGGTTTGACATCAACTGACGTGGTGGATACGGCTTACGGTTACCTCTACAAGCAGGCTAACGACATTATCCGTCGTGACCTTGAAAATTTCACCAACATCATCGCTGACAAGGCTAAGGAGCACAAGTTCACTATCATGATGGGGCGTACCCATGGTGTTCACGCTGAGCCGACAACCTTTGGTCTTAAATTGGCGACTTGGTACAGCGAAATGAAGCGCAATATCGAGCGTTTCGAGCATGCGGCTGCTGGTGTCGAAGCTGGTAAGATTTCTGGTGCGGTTGGGAACTTTGCCAATATCCCACCATTTGTAGAGGAATACGTCTGCAACAAATTGGGTATCCGTGCTCAAGAAATCTCTACACAGGTGCTTCCTCGTGACCTCCACGCTGAGTACTTTGCAGTTCTTGCCAGCATCGCGACTTCTATCGAGCGTATGGCAACAGAAATCCGTGGTCTTCAAAAATCAGAACAACGCGAAGTGGAAGAGTTCTTTGCCAAAGGTCAAAAAGGTTCATCTGCAATGCCTCACAAACGCAACCCTATCGGTTCTGAGAACATGACAGGTCTAGCGCGTGTCATCCGTGGTCACATGATTACGGCCTATGAGAACGTGGCTCTTTGGCATGAACGTGACATCTCTCACTCATCAGCTGAGCGCATCATCACACCGGATACGACTATTTTGATTGACTACATGCTCAACCGTTTCGGAAACATCGTTAAGAACTTGACAGTCTTCCCAGAAAATATGATCCGCAACATGAACTCGACATTTGGTTTGATTTTCAGCCAACGTGCCATGTTGACCTTGATTGAAAAAGGCATGACCCGTGAGCAAGCCTATGACCTGGTGCAACCAAAAACAGCTTACTCTTGGGACAATCAAGTAGACTTTAAACCACTTCTTGAAGCAGACCCAGAAGTAACTTCACGCCTCACTCAAGAAGAAATCGATGAAATCTTCAACCCAGTTTATTACACTAAACGAGTGGATGATATCTTTGAACGTCTTGGACTTGGTGATTAATTAAAAAATAAACAGCGAGCTTTAATCTCGCTGTTTATTTTTTATCGAAAAGACTTAGTCTTCTTTTCTTTTAGTGAGTCCATAGGCTGCTAGTGTGGTCATGAGTCCTGCGACTACTAGTCCTGCAGAATGCTGACTTCCTGTTTCAGGAAGTTTTTTCTCTGTTACCACAGGAGCTGGAGCTTGAGGAAGAGCTTTGTTTTCCTCAGCAGGAGCAGTTGATGGAGCTGGTTGGCTTGGGATTTCTAGTTTTGGTTTTTCTTCAGTAATAGCGGTTTGTCCGTTTTCATCGCCTACATGTGTTACCAGAGTTCCGACTTCGACTATTTTTGTAACGGCTTCCTGTGCTACGACACTATTTACAAGTGTTTTCACTTCCTTACCATCGGCAGAAGTGCTCACAGAGTAGAAGTTGCTACGATGTCCATTGACGCCCTTAGTAATGACTTGTGTTTTTCCTTCGAGCAAGAGTGGATTTTCACGAGTCACTGTGGTAAATGGAATTTCTTCCTCTTGAACATCTAGTCTAGGTTTTACCTCAGTAGTTGGTGCAAGACCACTTTCATCACCCTTGTGAGTTACAGGAGTACCGACTTCAACCACTTGGTTCACAGCTTCTTTGGTTACCTGGCTATCAAGGACTGTTTCTGTTGTTTTTCCATTTTCAGTAAGGACAGAGATGTAATGAGTTCGTTCACCTTTGATTCCTGCTGTAATAATGTTTTCTTGACCAGCTGGGAGGTTAGGATTTTCTTTCTTGATAACTTCAAATGGGATTTCTTCAGTTCTTGTGATGAGTTCTGGTCTGGTTTCAACATTGGCAGCCACTTCATTTTCATCAAGACTTCCTGAGTGAGTCGCAGCTGGTTTGAGACCTAAGCGAGCGGCTTTTAGTTTGGCTACAAGTGTGTCAAGTTCAGCTTGTTTATTACGGTTGAGGTTGTAATTTAGAGCTGTTTTAGCTGCATCAAGGGCCTCAAGACTTTCTTTACTATATCCTTCTAAGTTTTCAGGAATTTGTGCGATTTCTTCGCGGAGAGCATTATAATTAGCACGGAAGTAATCTTTGTTGTGGTCTGCAAAGGCAGTCATAAGTTCAAAGATTTCTTCCTCCTTGTACTCAGCGCTTGGTCTATCTGCCCAGATAGCAAGCATACTTCCGACTGTTGGAAGGTCTACTTCAGGATATTTGGTAGAAGCTAGTTGATTGAATGGTGTTTTTCCAGTATTCTCAATAGCTTTTTTGAGGAAACCACCACCATCTTCTGGTTTTTGACCGAGAATGTAGTACCAGTCACCGTTGGTATTCAAGAACTTATAACCCTTGCTTGCTAGGTATTGAGGTGATGCGAGGTTGTAGCCCCACCAGCCTTTAGACCAGTAAGAAATCAAGACATCTTTGTCAAACTGAACATCGTCCTTGTCCTCATAGTAGAAGCCATCGTTGAAGGCCATTGGTTGAAGCCCTCTTTCTTTGGCCATAGCTGCGAGGGTGTTGGCATATTCGGCAAACTTGCCATAGAGTTGATACCATTTGAGGTAGTACCAGCCTTGGGCACTAGTCGCATCGTTGGCGTATTCGTCAGTACCAAAGTTGAAAATCTTTGTTTTACCTGCAAAGAAGTCCATGTATTTACCGATGAGGGCTTTTACAAAGTTCATCGCTTCTTCGTTTCTCAAGTCCATAGTTGTTTTGGAGACTTTGTCAAAGTGGGCTTGAGGATTTTTAATACCCAATTTTTCCATGGCAACCAGCATAGCATCCATGTGACCTGGACTGTTAATAGCTGGGATGAGACCGATGCCCTTAGATTTAGCGTATGCAATTAGTTCTGTCACTTCTGCCTGTGTAAGTGCAGTCCCGTTTGGATCATCGTAGTAAGCTTTTGTTCCTTGGATGATGGCATTTTTGACATCATCACTTGCATAGCTTTTTCCGTTGGCAGTGATAGTCATATCATCGAGTAGGAAGCGAAGTCCGTCATTTCCTAGAAGGAGATGGACATCAGAATATCCGAGCTCGCTGGCCTTATCTACGATGCGTTTGAGTTGGTCAAGAGTAAAGTATTTGCGTCCAGCATCGATTGAAATCACCTTGTTTTTAGCAAGTTTTTCAACCTCACGTTTAGCATCTTCTTCTTTTTGAGCTTCTGGTGTGAAGGTCAAATTGCTGACTGCTTCTTGAAGTTTTGCAATTGCTTGGTCAATCGTGTCTTGTTGGGCGCGACTGAGGTTGCTATCAAGTGAGCGAATGGCTTTTTCAGCTTCTTTGACAGCCGCGACACTTTCTGCAGTATAACGGTTAAGGTCTTTTGGTACCTCGTTAAGTGCTTGTTCTGCAGACTCATAATCAGCTGCGAAGTATTCAGCATTAGAATTTGCGAATTGACGCATGAGTTTGAAGAGGCGTGATGGTGAATAACGTGCAGATGGAGTGTCAGCCCAAGCAGCTACCATACCACCGATGAATGGAATAGTTGCTCCGTCGGATTTTGGAACCGAAGTGATTGGAGTGTTCTTGATACCGTTTAATCCTTGATCAAGGTTGTACCAACCTTGGCCATCTGCATTTCGCCCAAGAACATAGTACCAAGCATCGTTAGTGTTTAGGATTTGGTGACCTTTTTCTACTAGAAGTTTAGAAGAAGCGACGTCGTAACCTCCCCAACCACCAGTCCACATTGAAACGATGATATCTTTGTCAAAAGTTCCGAAGCTAGTATCACTATTGTAGTAAATACCATCATTGAAGGCCATTGGTTTAAGACCGTGCGACTTGACGATGTGAGCAAGATCATTAGCGTAAGTGATGAATTTACTATATTTTCCTTTTGTTTGAAGGACAGTCCAACCTTTAGCGTTTGTTGCATCATTGGCATATTCATCAAGTCCGATGTTGAAGATTTCAGTCTTTTTCGCGAAATAAGCAGCATATTTATCGATAAGGGCTTTTGTAAAAGCGACCGCTTGTTCGTTGTCAAGATCTACGGTACGGGCTGATTCTTTCCCAAAATAGCTAAAGTTAGGGTTTTGGATTCCCAATTCTTTCATGGCATTGAGAATAGCATCCATGTGACCAGGACTATTTACTGTTGGGATGAGACCGATACCTTTATCTTTGGCATAGTTAATCAGGTCTGTCATTTGACTTTCTGTTAAGTGATTGCCGTTTGGATCGTTGTAATAATCATTTGTACCTTTTTCAATGGCACGTTTGACATCGTCACTGGCATAGGTCTTGCCGTTAGCTATGATGCTCATATCGTCCAACATGAAGCGGAGCCCATCATTTCCAACTAATAGGTGTAAATCAGTGTAGCCATAATGTTTCGCTTTATCGATAATTTCTTTTAGTTGTTCTGGTGAGAAATATTTACGTCCAGCATCAATAGAAACAATTTTCTTTTTCGATAGTTTTTCATTAACTTGAGTGGCACGTTCAGTAGTCGGTGCGAGTACAGCAGGAGTAGCAGGCTCGTTTTTCTTTTCAGTATTAGCACTCTCTGCGCTTTTTTCCACTTGAGTTGTGCTCTCTACTTCCGTAGTAGAGGCTGGGCTGCCATGTTCTGTTACTACTGGTGCTACTGCATTTTCTGTTTTTGGAAGGACTGTGTTAACAGCATCCTTTTCAGTTTTGACTTTCTCTTTTACAGTTTTATTAGCTTGTTCTGCAAGTTTTTCTTCTTTATCTTGGATTGGTGCTTCTGATGCTTGTGGGCTATCCGGCACAGCTTGCAAAGTTTCAGGAGCTTTTGGTGCTGATGTTAGTCCATCTGCAGATACGACTTGAGCACTGAAGGTAAAGCCTATCAGTACAGAAGCTACTCCGACCGCATACTTGCGGATTGAGAAACGCTGTTTCTTGTCTAGTTTCATGATAAAATCTCCTTGATACAACTGTTTTGATAACGTTTACATAAAACTAATTTAATTTTATTATCTATATAGTAAAAAGTCAAGCAAGTTTATATAATAATTATAATAAACGGAGTAAATCATAAAATTTTGGAAATAACAATTTATATGGGGAGGTAAAATCAAGGAAAAATCAGTAATTTTTAACTTATTTTTAGTAAAAATGCTACAAATAAATATATTTAACAGCGCTTCTATAGTCGTTTTTTCGTGCTATAATACATAGAAAAAGCCCAAGCAAGGCTCAGGCTTTCATCTTAATGATCACGGTCACATGAAATGAATTTGATTTTGTAATAATCCGCTCGTTTATAAGTTTCGCTGTATGCGAGAACTTGTCCAGTAGACTCTAGCCTAGTAGTCTTGGTTTGTAAAACTGTTGGGAATTGCTCATCGACTCCGAGGGCCGAAGCCGCATGTTCTGGAGTTGGAAATGTTATTTCATTGATTTCTTCAAAATGTTCATCATTCATGTGAATGTGGTAATCTGAT
>CAURTW010000062.1:0-8683 GCA_963527705.1 uncultured Streptococcus sp. | reverse complement strand
ATTTAACCTAAACAGCTCCTTGATTATCCTCCAAATAAACGAGCAAAAAAGCCTTTCTTAGTTGATTGGACTTCTTCTTTTGCTTGGTCCAGCTCTAGCTTAAGATTTTCTTGATCCTTCATGGCTTGAAGGGTCAATTGTTGCTGCTGATCGAGTTGTTTGTCTTTCTCAGCAATCTGACGGTCTTTGATACGCATCTGCTCGTCTTTTTCTGATAACTGACGATCCTTGGCTTTTAATTGTTCATAAAGACGAAGAATTTCTGCGTTCTTCTCATCAACCAGAATCTCCATCAGTTCACGCTGCTTGACATCTTCACTGACAGGCTCATCTTCAAAAATCGTTTTTTTATAGATTTCTTCTAGCTTAATCAAGCCACTTCTGGTAACGACTGTTACCCCTTTGTCATTTTTATCTGTGTCTTCTTCTGGTAATTCTTTGACACGGTTATTGATTGCTTGGCGAGATAATCCTAAGACCTCTGCAATCTCACTGACGGTCATTTCAATACTCATAATATCCTCTGAAACGTTTTCTAGCTTTTCTTTACTTAAATCTTATCATAAGCTAGAAAAACTGTCAAATTTCCGCTTAAGCTAAGGCCTTCAAAAAGGCTAACAAGACTTGAGCAGAGCGACGTCCAGCTTCGATAATAAACTCATCAAAAGAGATGTTTGCTTTATGGTTGGCATTGTCACTCATAGCTCGAATAACTAAAACTGGAAGACTAAGAGCATGCGCTGCCTGAGCAATAGCTGCCCCCTCCATCTCAACAGCTAAAACTTCTGGGAAATGGGACTTAATCGCTTCTATCTTATCATTTCCTGCAACAAAACTATCTCCTGTAGCAATCAAACCAAGATGCCAATTTTGATCCAATTGAGATAAACTCTCTTGGATTTTGGCGACAAAGGTTTTATCTGATTCAAAATAAAGCGGTTGTTGCGCCATTTGTCCATAAGCATAGCCAAAAGCTGTAACATCCACGTCATGATAGGCTAATTTGTCAGCAATCACAACATCTCCAACAGCAATACCTTCTGCTACTGCCCCAGCTGATCCTGTGTTAATCACAGCATCCACTTGGAAATGATCAGCCAAAATCGCCACACTCATAGCAGACATGACCTTACCAATTCCACTTTCTACAAGAACGACTTCATGAGAGGCAAGGTTTCCTGTATGATAGGTATTGCCTAAAACAACTTGCTCCTGGGCATTGTCTAAATGCTGGACCAAATAAGCTAGTTCTTCTGGCATAGCTGCAATAATTCCTATTTTCATTTCAATTCCTTTTCTATTACAAAAGTTTCATTGCTAAGACAAGCAAAATCAAGAGAAAGATGACTGCAAATAAAATCTTATTTAACTTAGAATTGAAGACATTTCTCTTAGTATTTTCAATGCGACGGCTTTTATGAATAGACGGTTCGACCTGAATCTTTAAGGTTTCCTGACTAAATCCATGATCCTTAGGATTGGCATAACCAAAACGGGAAGAAGAGGTTGGTAAAATCTTAGTCTCCTCATCATCTAGCAAAGGAGGACCTGAAATTTTTTCGCCTCTATTAGCTCTTTCGATTATTTCATCCGTTAATAAAGGTTTACCCATACTGACCTCCTCTATTTTTTCTGCAATTCCCAATACTGAACAGCCATAATTGTCTTGGCATCACAGATATGACCTAATTTGATTAATTCCTTAGCTTCTTCTAAACTAACTTCAAGGACTTCCAAGGTTTCATCCTCATCCTGCGAACGCGGATTTTCCACCTTTGTCAAATCGCTTGCTAGGTATAGTTTTAACTTTTCATTACAAAAGCCAATGGCTGAGTAAAAATCGTACAAGAGTTCTAATTTCCCTGTATAGGCTGTTTCTTCCTCTAATTCACGCAGGGCTGCTGCGACAGTGTCTGTATTTTCTCCTACTTCCAGTTTTCCAGCTGGAATTTCGTAAGAGACAGCCTCGATGGCTTTGCGGTACTGCTTGACCAAGATGAGTTTTTGTTCATCCGTTACTGCTAAAACACAGACAGCCCCATTGTGGAAAATCAAATCACGTTGGGCAATTCCCTTACCTTCTGGTAATTCAACCTGATCTTGAACCAGTTTAAAAATTGGTCCTTGATAGATTTCTTTTCGGCTAAGCGTTTTTTCTTCAAATTCCATGACAGACTCCTACTGATTATTAGGATGATGAGGAAGGCGAGTTGCATATTCGTCTTTATTGACCTGACGACCGCGACCAATAGCAATCGCATCCGCCGGCACGTCTTTAGTAATAGTTGAACCAGCACCAACGAGGGAATTGTCACCTAACTCAACTGGCGCAATAATGGTTGAATTTGAACCAACAAAGACATTGTTGCCGATGACTGTCTTGTATTTGTTTTTGCCGTCATAGTTGACTGTAATGGTTCCAGCACCGAAATTAACGTTACTACCCACTTCACAGTTTCCGATATAAGTCAAATGACCAGCCTTAGTATTCTCGCCGATAGAAGAACCTTTCACCTCAACAAAGTTACCAATATGAACTTGGGCACCCAGACTTGAACCTGGACGAATGTGGGCATAAGGTCCGACTGTCACTCCGTCAGCAACACTACTTTCTTCAATCATAGAATTGGTAATGACAGCTCCTGCTCCAATAGTGCTGTCCACTACATAGGTACCGTTTGTCAAAACAGTCTCAGCACCAATTTTCGTTTGCCCTTTCAAGGTAACATTGGCTTCGATTTGAACTTCAGGAGCAATCTCAACATCAATATCGATATAAGTTGCTTCTGGGTTGACAAAGCTAACACCGTTGACCATGTGTTGATGATTGATGCGGCGACGCATAACCGACTCAGCAGTCGCAAGAGCCACACGGTCATTTACCCCAAGACTTTCATCAAAATCTTTCAAAGTATAAGCGCCAACTTTTTCACCAGCTTCACGGAAAATGCCAATGACATCTGTAATATAGTATTCACCTTGAGCGTTATTGGTATTGATATTTTTCAAAGCCTCAAACAAACGCTCATTGTTAAAGACGTAAGTTCCAGTGTTGATTTCCTTGATTTGTTTCTCAAAATCTGTGGCATCCTTCTGCTCAACAATGCGAAGAACTTCAGCATTATCATTACGAACAATTCGTCCATAGCCGAAAGGATTATTGGTTTCAGCAGTCAAGATAGTTGCCACATTTTTATGATTGATGTGGAAATCAATCAAGTTTTTCAAGCTTTCACCAGTGATTAAAGGAGTATCCCCTGCAATGACCAAGGTGTGACCTGACAAACCTTCTAAGATAGGCTCTGTCATCATAACTGCATGTCCAGTCCCTAACTGTTCAGATTGAGTCACAAATTCTGTCTGTCCAGCCAAGACCTGCTCAACCAATTCTGCCTTGTGTCCTACAACTGTTACTGTCTTTTCAGGTTGGATAGCTCCCACACTACGGAAAACATGTTCCAACATAGAAATACCCGCAACCTTGTGCAAAACTTTTGGCAAATCAGATTTCATGCGAGTCCCTTTACCCGCTGCTAAAATAATGGCATAATTTGACATAATCTTCTCTTTTCTCTAGAAATTCCCTTTTATTATACCATATTTCAAATCATTACGCGCCCTTGAATGAAAAAATGCTCTAAAGTCCTTTCTTAACCCATTTTTTGAGTATTTTTTTTGATTTTTTTTCATTTTTAAGGTAAAATTATGGAATATGAGAAAGAAAATTAATCCGCTTATTTTATTTGGTTTTTTTGGGATTATGATTTTCATTTTAATCCTGAATCGCCCTCGTTTTGAGGACCATCCTGTAAAAACAAAGTCAAATATCGCGCAAGTAGAAACGCAAGCGCTACACAATATAGATAAACCGGTAATTGATGTTTCTGGTTGGCAACGTCCTGAGGAAATAAATTACGATACTCTGTCCCAAAACATTTCTGGAGCTATCGTTCGTGTACATAGTGGCGCTCAGTCTTTAAAAGAAAACGATGCTTCCTTTGTTAATGGGGTAGATAAGGCCTTTAAAACCCATATTACCGAGTTTCAAAAACGAAATGTCCCAGTTGGTGTCTATGCCTTTGTAGCTGGAAAAAGTGTCCAAGAAATGGAAAAGGCTGCTGAAGTTTTTTATAACGCTTCATCGCCATACAGCCCTAGTTACTATTGGCTAGATGTGGAAGACAAAACCATGTCCAATATGAACGAAGGTGTTGAAGCCTTTCGAGCAAAACTAGAATCACTTGGTGCTAAAAATATCGGCATCTACGTTGGGGTCTACTTCATGGAAGAACACAGTATTGATACAGACAAGTTTACGTCTGTTTGGATTCCTTCCTATGGTTCTGACTCAGGATTTTACGAAGCTACTCCTAAGACTGATTTAGATTACGACATTCACCAATACACATCTAAAGGAAAAATTGCTGGCTTTGACCACGATTTGGATATCAACGTCATTTCTTCCTTAAAAAACAAAGAAGAAACCTTTAGAAAAATCTTTTTAAAACCTTAAAAGCATTTGTTTATCATTTGCTTTTTCTTTTTGTGTTTGATTGTGATACAATATAGTAAGGATTTTTTGAAATAGAAATAGTTGGAGGAACAATATGCTCTCATGGTTAGCACGTGTTATTAAAGGGATTGTCATTGCTCTTGGATTTATCTTACCGGGAATTTCCGGAGGGGTTCTAGCAGCAATCTTAGGAATTTATGAACGAATGATTGCTTTTCTGGCCCATCCCTTTAAAGACTTTAAAGAAAATGTTTTGTACTTTATTCCAGTTGCCATCGGTATGCTTCTGGGAATCGGCTTATTTTCCTACCCGATTGAATACCTGCTTGAAAATTATCAGGTCTTTGTCTTATGGAGCTTTGCGGGCGCCATCATTGGTACAGTTCCTAGCCTCCTCAAGGAATCAACTCGAGAATCTGACCGAGACAAGATTGATTTAGCTTGGTTCTGGACAACCTTTATCATTTCTGGATTAGGACTCTATGCCTTAAATTTTGTTGTTGGAACCCTAAGTGCTAGCTTTCTTAATTTTGTCCTAGCTGGTGCACTGCTGGCTCTTGGCATATTAGTTCCTGGCCTTAGTCCATCAAATCTACTTTTGATTTTGGGTCTCTATGCTCCTATGCTGACAGGTTTTAAAACCTTTGACCTCTTGGGAACCTTCTTCCCGATTGGAATCGGAGCAGGCGCAACTCTCATCATTTTTTCAAAATTGATGGATTATGCCTTAAACAACTACCACTCACGCGTCTATCATTTCATCATCGGAATCGTCCTATCAAGCACCCTTTTAATTTTGATTCCAAATGCAGGAAACGCTGAAAGCATCCAATACACAGGCCTTTCTCTTGTTGGTTATGTCATCATCGCCTTCTTCTTTGCCTTGGGAATCTGGCTTGGTATTTGGATGAGCCAATTGGAGGATAAGTATAAATAATGGCAAAAAAAGTTAAAATCAAAAAAACATTGGTGGAACAAATCCTGTCTAAAGCAGGTATCTCACATCAAGGGATTCAAATCAATGCCTTGGAAGGAGAACTGCCTCAAGCTTATGAACGAGATCAGATTTTCAAAACCTTAGCTCTTTTAGGAGATAAGACCGGACCGATTATCGGAATTGTTCCCATCACTCAACACTTATCTGAAAAGAAATTAGCTAAAATTTCTGGCAATAAAAAAGTGAGCATGATTCCACAAAAGGACTTGGAAAAAACAACAGGTTATATTCATGGAGCCAATAATCCTGTCGGTATTCGTCAGAAACACAATTATCCCATTTTTATCGATAAGATTGCCCTAGACTTGGATCAAATGATTGTCTCTGCTGGTGAAGTTGGTCACAGCATTATCGTCGCACCACAAGACTTGGCTAGCTTTGTAAAAGCTGACTTTGCAGATATCTTGGAGGGCAGCCAAGAATGAAACTCTACTTTGTCCGCCACGGTCGTACGGTCTGGAATCAGGAAGGACGCTTTCAAGGTGCTAGTGGCGATTCTCCCCTACTTCCTGAATCCATTGACACCCTCAAAAAACTCGGTCAGTATCTCAAGGATATTCCTTTTGATCAGATTTATTCAAGTGATTTACCTCGAGCGGTCAAATCTGCTGAGATTATCCAAAGTCAACTCCAGACGCCCTGTCCTTTAGAAAGCGTTCCTAACCTCCGTGAATGGCAGCTAGGTAAATTAGAAGGTTTGAAAATCGCGACCTTGGAAGCTATTTACCCGCAACAAATCAAAGCTTTCCGATCTAATCTTGCCAAGTTTGACACTCAAATGTTCGGAGCCGAATCCCTCTATAGCACCACGCAACGAACCATCCAATTTATCAAATCATTAAAAGATAGTCCAGCTGAGCGTATTCTAATTGTCGGTCACGGTGCCAATCTTACTGCCAGTCTTCGTACTCTCCTAGGTTATAAAGAGCCACTTCTTCGTAAAGATGGCGGTCTAGCAAATGCCAGCCTGACCATTCTAGAAACCCATGATTTTGAAACATTTACTCTCGATACTTGGAATGATACTTCCTATCAATAACAGAACTTGATTTTAGCGTCAAGTTCTTTTTAGTTTTTAAAGATTATCCGTGAATTTCTTGCTTATTTATGATAAAATGGGAGTATCGCAAAAAATGACTCATCGTATTCAATTTTGAGTAAAACTAGGAGGATCCCATGTCAACAGAACATATGGAAGAACTAAATGACCAGCAGATCGTTCGCCGTGAAAAAATGGCTGCGCTCCGTGAACAAGGAATTGATCCCTTCGGAAAACGTTTTGAACGTACTGCTAACTCTCAAGAACTAAAAGACAAATTTGCAGAACTTGATAAAGAACAATTACATGAACTAAATGAAACTGCTACTATCGCTGGACGCTTAGTAACTAAACGTGGTAAAGGGAAAGTTGGCTTTGCCCATCTCCAAGACCGTGAAGGTCAAATCCAAATCTACGTTCGTAAAGATGAAGTCGGTGAAGAAAACTACGAAATCTTCAAAAAAGCAGACCTGGGTGACTTCCTTGGTGTCGAAGGTGAAGTGATGCGTACAGATATGGGAGAACTTTCTATCAAGGCAACTCACATCACTCACTTGTCTAAAGCACTTCGCCCACTTCCTGAGAAATTCCACGGTTTGACAGACGTTGAAACAATTTATCGTAAACGTTACCTTGACTTGATTTCTAACCGTGAAAGCTTTGAGCGCTTTGTCACTCGTTCAAAAATCATCTCTGAAATCCGTCGTTATCTAGATCAAAAAGGTTTCCTTGAAGTGGAAACACCTGTTCTTCATAATGAAGCCGGTGGTGCTGCTGCTCGTCCATTTATCACTCACCACAATGCCCAAAACATTGACATGGTGCTTCGTATCGCGACTGAGCTTCACTTGAAACGCCTTATCGTCGGTGGTATGGAACGCGTCTATGAAATTGGCCGTATCTTCCGTAACGAAGGAATGGATGCTACTCATAACCCTGAATTTACTTCTATCGAAGTGTACCAAGCTTATGCTGACTTCCAAGACATCATGGACTTGACTGAAGGCATTATCCAACATGCTGCTAAATCAGTCAAAGGCGATGGTCCTGTTAACTATCAAGGTACTGAAATCAAGATTAACGAGCCATTTAAACGTGTTCATATGGTGGATGCTATCAAAGAAATTACTGGTGTCGATTTCTGGCAAGACATGACTTTCGAGGAAGCCAAAGCTATCGCTGCTGAGAAGAAAGTTCCAGTTGAGAAACACTACACTGAAGTTGGTCACATTATCAATGCCTTCTTTGAAGAGTTTGTTGAAGAAACCTTGATCCAACCAACCTTTGTCTATGGACATCCAGTAGCTGTATCTCCACTGGCTAAAAAGAACCCTGAAGACGAACGCTTTACTGACCGTTTTGAACTCTTCATCATGACTAAGGAGTACGGTAATGCCTTTACTGAGTTGAACGACCCAATCGACCAACTTAGCCGTTTTGAAGCCCAAGCAAAAGCTAAAGAACTTGGTGACGATGAAGCGACAGGCATCGACTACGACTACATCGAGGCTCTTGAATACGGTATGCCACCAACAGGTGGTTTGGGAATCGGTATCGACCGTCTCTGCATGCTCCTCACTGATACAACTACTATCCGTGATGTATTGCTCTTCCCAACAATGAAATAAACTCTTATCCTCTGGTATTTGCCAGAGGATTTTTTGATGCAAAAAAAGACTGAGTAAAAACTCAATCTCTACTTTTCACTTCTTTGGTTGCTACATCTTCTCCAAACCATTTTTGGCTGATTTCCTGGAACTTCCCTTCTTGATGTAGTTCAACAAAGGATTGATTTAAAGCTTGCAGTAATCTTTTGTCAGCAGGTCTGACACCTACAGCAAAAGATTCACTCTCAAATCCAGCTGAAAAGACATTATAGTCATTTAATATTCCTTCAGACTGAAGATAGTAATTAGCATACACTCGGTCAATCAACAAGGCATCAATACGGTCATTCTTCAAATCAATCAGGGCTTCATTGAAACTCTGGTATTGATTTGCCTTCTGGTCTTTGACACGATTTTTCAATAAGTCTGGCTGATCTTCAAAGTCTAAATAACCAGAAGAACCAGCTTGGGATCCCAAGGTCTTATCCTTCATATCCTCTACTGAATGAATTTGCTGGCCTTTCTTC
>CAURTW010000061.1:0-8738 GCA_963527705.1 uncultured Streptococcus sp. | reverse complement strand
AACGGTAAGTCTGCTCAAGAAGATTTGGTGAATCCATATAAGAATTGCGGTGCATGACCCCATAACGGACAAACTCAGCATTTTCAAGACCAGGAATCATTTGGAAGACTCGTTTTTGTTCTCCCCATTTGAGGTGGGTCTGGAAACCGACGATATTGTAGAGGCTACCAGCCGCATTGTCCTGGCGAAGCTGCACAACCGCGTACGGTGTTTTAAATTCGCCATCACGAGGTCCAGTATAGTCGTCTGGATACTCCAGACCGACTGGTTTCATAGGACCATAAAGCATAGTTTTAATGCCACGTTTGGCCATAACTTCGATAGGCATACAACCTTCAAAGTACTTTTCTTTTTCGAAAGAATTGAGCGGTGCTTCTTCCGCATTAACCAAGGCTTCATGGAAATCCATAAACTCTTGCTTGGTCATGGGAGCGTTGAGATAAGCGGCTTCTCCCTTATCATAACGAGACTTGAGATAGACCTTGCTCATATCGATAGTGTTGACGTCGATAATAGGGGCTGCCGCATCGTAGAAATAGAAACCATCGCCGTCATTAAGGGCATGAATCTTTTCAGCTAGAGCATCGCTGGTCAAAGGACCAGTAGCGACAACCGTAATAACATCTGTCGGCAATTCTGTAATTTCATCACGAACCACTTCAATCAAAGGGTGGTTGGCAACTTTTTCAGTCACCATCTGTGAGAAACCATCTCGGTCCACGGCAAGAGCACCACCTGCAGGAACACGTGTAGCCTCAGCAGATTCCAAAATAACAGAACCCAAGCGACGCATTTCTTCCTTGAGAAGACCAACTGCATTTGTCAAAGCATCCCCACGAAGGGAATTAGAACAAACTAACTCAGCAAAATTGTCTGTTTTGTGCTGGGGTGTTGACTTGACACCACGCATTTCATAAAGTTTAACTGGAATACCACGCTCTGCGATTTGGTAGGCTGCTTCAGAACCTGCCAAACCAGCACCGATAACATTGATATAAGATTGAGACACGACACTAATACCTCTTTGGGAGTGTGAAAACAAATTTCACATTGAAAAAGCCAATCGGACTTATGAGCTTTCGAGTTTCTTGGCTCAGGCTGAAAAAGTCCACAGGACTTACTTCACTCTCGAGTTTCTTGGCTCAGGCTGAAAAAGTCCCCCGGACTTTCCTCGCTCTCGAATTTCTTGGCTCAGGCTGAAAAAGTCCCCCGGACTTTTTCACTCCCACAAATCTTTCTATTTTTTTCTTCTTCTAGTATAACAAAAAAAGGGAAGAAGGCAAACTTCCCTGTTTAGTCATTTTCTTGATTTTCTTCCCATTCGTGGTAGGCAGCGTAGAGCTGGCTTTTATTCCACTGGTAGAGTTTCGCAACTTCCTTTATGGCATGATTTTTCTTCACCCCTTGTTGAATGCGGGCTTGGATTTCTAAGAACAAGTCCTCCTCGTCTTTTTCCTCCACATCCTGACTGGCACCTTCAACAATGAGAAGGCATTCGCCCTTGAGTGGCGTTGCAGCGATACTTTCCAGCAATTCAGAAATGGTACCTCTTTGGTATTCTTCATAGATTTTGGTCAATTCTCTAACCAAGACCACCGAGCGGTCGCCATAAACTGCTAGCATATTTTCCAACGTATCTGCTACACGATGAGGGGATTCATAGAAAATCTGAGTTTCAGGATAGTCTTTTTTCGAGTCGAAAAACTGCTTTTGCTGGCCTGATTTTCTCGGTAAAAAGCCGTAAAAGATATGTGGCTGTGGCGCTAAACCACTGGCAATCAAGGCAGAAATTCCTGCAGAGGCACCTGGAACAGTGACAACTGCAATTTCTTCCTCAATAGCTGCCTTAACCAAATCATGACCAGGGTCTGAGATACTAGGCAGACCCGCGTCGGATACCTGAGCAATACTTTGCCCTACTTTCAGGAAACTAATCAAATCAGGAATCTTTTCCTTGGCATTGTGCTCATGAAAACTGATCTGCTTGGTCGAAATGTCAAAATGCTTGAGCAAAAGTCCTGTATTGCGCGTGTCCTCAGCAGCAATCCAGTCCACCTCTTTCAAGGTCTGGATGGCACGAAAGGTCATGTCATCTAAATTGCCAATTGGCGTTGCCACTAGGTAAAGCTTGCCATAGGGAGACTGCCCCTTAAAACTTTTTTGAATCTGCATGCCTACTCCCTGTACAACAACTCGTCACAGAACATACATTCCTCGTCCTGCTCTCGGCGTTGGCCGTAAAAATCATTACATACGTGAAATCCGTCTTTATAGATTCGACGGACGCTTTCACGAACATGCTTAGCCTTGACGGGTGTATCTGCTTCTACCTCGCCCAAGCGTTCGCGCAACTTACTATTTTCCAAGCGAAGAGCTGTATTTTCCTCTACCAGGCTCTTGAGATTTTTCTTGATGGCTTCCACATCGGCCAAGGTTACCAATAACTGTTGGGAAAAATCATCTAGCGCGTCAAATAATTCTTTTTTGTCCATAAAACAGCCCTTTCCTTTCTTTATCATTCATTTTTGAGTTTATATTTCTTTCAAGACCAGATATTCCATGGCATTTTGAAAGCTGACATTAGCTTGCCACATTTTTCTAGCTTCTAGCAAATCTTGTAAAATCACTCTTACTCTTGCTTGTAGTATATCTTGTCCACAGAGAACTTCAAGAATCCGTAAAACCTGATCTTGTTTTTCCTTATCATCTGCCAAGCTAGCTAGTTTGGCAACTTGCAAATAACTTTCTTTTTTATTAGCTACTAACCAAGTCAGCAGGCGTTCACTTTCATCGACCAATGTCCAAAAACTTGCCTGATTAGCCAACTTTTCTGCTTCAGCTCGCGATTGACTAAACTGGGCTAAGAGAGTCGCTTTTTTCTTGACCAGACCTGCTTGTTCTAATTGATGGATGAGCTTTTCTTCTTGCTTTTTAAAGTGAAAAATCTGGGTCCGACTACGGATGGTCGGTAAAATTTTTTCCTCATCACTAGTTAAGAAGAAAATGTAAACTTCACTCTGGGGTTCTTCGATGACCTTGAGCAGAGAGTTAGCTGCGTTGGGATGCATTTTCTCCGCCTGCTCGATAATAAAAACCTGCTGCTGGCTTTCAATCCCTGTTTGGGAAAACTGGCCCACCAATTCCCGAATGCGTTCTGTCTTGATGACCTGATTGACTGGCTTAATCAAGGTAACATCGGGAAATTCTTCCTGCTCAATCAGCTTGCAGTTTCGGCATTTCTCGCATGGTAGAACACCTACTTTATCCCTACAAAAGAGGCTCTTAGCCAAAAACTGCGCCATTTCCAAGCTACCAAAGAAACCTGAAAAAAGATAGGCGTGATTGAGCTGGTTTTGTTCTAGAATACGGACAAAGCGGTCAAACTGTTCTGGTTGCCAATCCTTTAGTTGATCTTGTTTCATTTAGCCAATCCCATTCTCTCAAACAAGACTGCCTTGGTAGCTTCCACAACTTGCTCCAAGGGAAGACTGGCATCAATCTTGACAATGCGATTTCCTTCTTTGTCCAGAAGAGAAAGGTAACCTTGACGAACTTTTTTGTGCAAGTCCAAACCTTCCAAGTCCAAACGATTGACCTCCCGATCACTATTAGCAGCAATGCGAGCCAGTCCTTCTTCCACCTCAATGTCAAAATAAAGTGTCAAATCAGGTTTGAGGCCATCTGTCGCAAAGTGATTGAGCCAATCAATGGCATCAATATCCAAGCCACGACCAAATCCCTGATAAGCAAGGGAACTATCGATGAAACGGTCCATAATGACCAACTTGCCAGCTTCAAGTGCTGGAAGAACTTTTTCCACCAAGTGCTGTCTACGACTGGCGATATAGAGAAGGAGTTCCGTTTTAGGATCCATCTGAGTATGACTTGGATCTAAAATCACTTCCCGAATCTTCTCTCCAATCGAGACTCCACCTGGCTCACGGGTCGTCAGTACCTCTACTCCTTTTTCCTCTAAAATTGGGAGTAGAGCCTCTAAAACACTGGTCTTTCCTGCTCCCTCTGGTCCCTCAAGAGAGACTAAAAATCCTTTTGACATGTCTAACTCATTTCTTTTTTACTACTTCTATTCTATCAAAAAAATAGGGGTTTGTGACAATCTTTTTTGTCTTCTCATTTAATACTCAATGAAAATCAGAGAGCAAACTAGGAAGCTAGCCGCAGGCTGTACTTGAGTACGGCAAGGTGAAGCTGACGCAGTTTGAATTTGATTTTCGAAGAGTATCAACCACCATAAAAGAGGCAGACACATCCACCTCTTATTTACCTAGTTCTTGTGTTCGTTTGTAGGCTTGACCAACTGCATCCATGACTGTTCCTCGAAAAGCATGCGCTTCTAGGCTTGCTACACCAGCGATAGTCGAACCGCCTGGGCTACAGACTTGGTCTTTCAATACTCCAGGATGCTCTTGGGTTTCTAAGACCAATTGCCCAGCTCCTACCACAGTTTGAGCCGCCATTTTCAGTGCTATTTCTCGTGGCAATCCTGTCTGAACACCCGCATCTGCCAAAGCCTCAATAAAGAGATAGACAAAGGCTGGTCCACAACCTGCAAGACCTGTCGCTGCGTCTATTAAGCCTTCCCCAAGTTCAACCAAGAGTCCAGCCTTGGTTAAAAGCTGACAAAAGAGATCACTGTCCTCAACCCTGCAATTAGGAGACAAGGCATAACTAATCACTCCTTGACCGATAGAAGCAGGGGTATTTGGCATCATACGAATAATTCTGTGTTGATTTGGAAGAAGACTAGCTAGTTTTTCTAAAGTCAATCCAGCTGCCATGGAAATCAAAAGAAGACTTTCTCTTTTTTCAAGGATGGTCTGGTATTGAGCAAGCAATTCAGAAAACTGGGCTGGCTTTACTCCTAGAAAAATCACATCTGCTTCTGCAAAAATTTCTTCATTGCTGGAAGCCTGACCACCAAAGTCTGCAATGAAAGCATCTACCTTAGCTTGACTACGATTGGCAAGGAGAATCTGAGCACCCGTCTTGGCCTGCAAAACAGCCTTGGCCAAACTAGCCCCCATATTCCCCAAACCGATAAATCCAATCTTCATCTCTTACTCCCTTATCTGTCCGTCACCAGTAACCACATACTTGTAGCTAGTCAACTCCTTCAAGCCCATTGGACCACGCGCGTGCAATTTCTGAGTAGAAATCCCCATTTCACAACCCAGACCAAATTGACCACCATCGGTAAAACGAGTTGAAGCATTGACATAGACAGATGCAGAGTCCACTTGATCTGTAAAGTAAGTTGCAGCTTCAGCATTTTCCGTCACAATCGCATCCGAATGATGGGTACTGTGGGCTTCAATATGCGCAACCGCTTCTTCTAAACTGCTCACAACTTTAACAGCTAGGACATAGTCCAAAAACTCGGTGTCAAAGTCTTGAGCCTCAGCTACTTGACCTGAAACAAACTGACTTGCTTTACTATCCAAGCGGAATTGAATTGGTTCCAGTCCAGCTTCTTTTCGATCTGCAACCAGCACTTGCTCCAAGCGAGGAAGGAAGCTTGCTGCCTTGTCTTCATGAACAAGTAAAACCTCCATGGCATTGCAGACAGAAGGACGACTGGTTTTGGCATTGTTGATGATAGACAGAGCCTTTTCTTCATCTGCATCCTTATCCACATAGACATGGACAATCCCTGTCCCGGTCTCGATAACAGGTACGATAGCATTCTCAACCACTGCATTGATCAAACCAGCCCCTCCACGAGGAATGAGAAGGTCTAGATATCCCTTGGCCTTCATCATGGCATAGCTACTTTCACGGCTGGTATCTTCCACCAGTTGAATCACATCTGGGTGAATAGTAGTCGTTTCCAAGCCCTTCTTCAAGGCTGTGACAATAGCATGGGCAGTTTGATAGGCATCCTTACCACTTCGAAGAACAACCGCATTCCCACTCTTGAGAGCCAAAGCAGCCGCATCAGACGTCACATTTGGACGACTTTCATAGATAATACCGATAACACCCATAGCCACACGTTTTTTGGTGATAACCAAACCATTTTCAAGCTGATTGGTTTCTAAAACTTCACCGATTGGATCTGGTAAGGCAACCACTTCACGAATACCAGTTGCCATTGCTTCTATACGACCTGCATCCAAATAAAGACGATCTAGCATCACATCTGAGATTTTACCCTTAGCAGCTTCCATATCAAGGGCATTTGCCGCTAAAATCTCCTCAGTAGTAGCCACTAAGTGATCAGCCATGGCTAGCAAGGCTTGGTTTTTCACCTCTTCACTAGCTGTGTTGATCGATTTTTTAACAGCCTGTACCTGTTCAAATTGTTCTTGTGTACTTACCATAGTTTACCTCTAAAATTCTGTAAAGAGTAGTTGGATTTCAGGAGTAATGGAAATCCAATCGTCACGGTGAATCAAGACCCCCTTGGCTTTTTGAGAACGCAACATATCCTCCAAAGCAGATGCTCCAAATTGCACACGTCCTTTTCCAAGTGATTTTCCACTTTCCTTGTCAAATACTGTCACGATATCACCGTAAGAAAAGGATCCTTCTGCGTCAACAACACCAGATAAGAGAAGACTCTTTCCATGTTGAGAGAGAGCTTCTGCAGCCCCTTTATCAACCCAAATAGAACCTTGACTCTGAGCATAAAAGGCCAGCCATTGTTTCTGGGTACGAAGTCCCTTCTCTTGCGCAACAAAGTAGGAACCATCCTTGGTCTCCTTAGCCGCCTCAATCATTGCATCTGACTTCAAGGATGAGCATATATAAACAGGAACGCCCGATTCTGTCGCAATAGTCGCTGCTTTGATTTTTGTTAGCATGCCCCCAGTTCCGTTTGAAGAACCTGCTCCACCGGCCATATCAATAATCTCACGATTGATAGTCTCGATTTTCTCCAAGCGTTTGGCTCTTGGATCTGAATTAGGATTTCCTGTATATAGACCGTCTACGTCTGTCAAGAGGACCAAAAGGTCTGCTTGGACCATGGCTGCTACCTGAGCACTTAGAGTATCATTGTCCCCAACCTTGAGCTCATCAATAACGACACTGTCATTCTCATTGATGATAGGAATCGCGCCACGGCTAAGTAAAACTGACAAAGCCTGATGGGCATTTTTATAACGGCGCTTATCCACAAAGTCATCCTGGGTCAGCAAGATTTGTGCAGAAACGATTTGGCGCAAGAGAAGGTTGGTCGTGTATTCTTCCAACAAAAGGCCCTGTCCTACCGCTGCTGAAGCCTGTTTATCAGCAATCTTAGTCGGACGCTTTTTAAATCCTAAGGCACCAAAACCTGCAGCAATGGCACCCGACGACACCAAAATCAATTCATGACCAGCCTCGTGCAGCATAGCCAACTGTTGGGTAATAGCTTTTACTTTACTACGTGATAAACTTCCATCCTCATTCGTCAAAGAAGAAGTCCCCACCTTAAAGACAATCCGTTTGTATTTCATAGTCTCACTCCGATTCTTCATATTTATCCATTATAACATGAATGGCAGGAAATAGAAAAGAGTTGATAGGAAAAAGAAGGCCCTAAAACCTTCTTTTTTACTACTGTTCTGATTCCGATTTATTTGCACTCGTTTCAGAGCTTTGTGAAGTTGAAGAAGTCAAATCTTGACTAGTTGAAGAACTTGTAATACTTTCGTGTTGACTCGTTTCTTTATTTTCAAGATCTTTTTTCACTACTTCATTGGATTCTTTTATTTCTGAGTTACTTGTATCTCTAGTTGTAGCAGATTTCTCTACCGGAACATCCACTAACCAGGCACCACTTGAATCAACAGTATAACCTTCTGGTGTCTTACCATTCACAAGTAATTGACCATTTTCTTTCAAGAAGTACCATTTATCCTTGTCTTTAATCCAACCTATAGCTCGTGAACCATCTGTCTTGTAGAAATACCAATCATTTGCCTTTTTAAGCCAGCCTTGCTTCATAGCTCCTGATTCTTCTAGATAGTAATGATGACCAGAAACTTCTATCTCGCCTGTCTTCATGGTACCAGTAGAATCCATATAGTACCAGGTTTCTTTATCTTTTACCCAGCTCGTTTTCATTTCCCCTGATTGAGCAAAATAGTACCATTGTCCATCAATCTTACGCCATCCTGTTATCATATCCCCATCATTTGATAGATAATAGGTCTGACCGCCAGTATTAAGCCAACCAGTCTCCATCTGATTTTCTTTGTTGAAATAATACCAGCTTCCATTGATTTTCTTCCAATTTTTAGCAGATGCACCAGAGTCTGTCAAATAGAACCAACGATTGTTCCATTTTTTCCATTGATTCTGTAACAAGATACCCGTTTGGTTGAAGTAATACCATTCACCCTTGATTTCATTCCAACCAACTGCATATTCTCCTGTAGAGTCAGGCGCTTGATACCACCAGTTTCCATAAGCACTCTTATGCCAACCAGCTTGAAAACTTGGAATCGGCTTGTAGGAAGTTGAAATGTTTACTAAACCATCTTGTCGAATATCAAAAACTGTTGCATCATAGTCTTTGCTGGCTGCGTTGATTCTCTCAATTCCTCGTTCTTTGAGCCAATTAACATACTCACTATCAACACCATTTTTCCAAGGTAAACTATCCGAGGTTTGAACAATCAAACTCGGACTCAAATGTTTAATGAAATCCTTGGTATTTGATTTGTTGGTATCATGGTGATGATTAAACTTCATCAAATCAACTTTTCCAATGAGAGGACCATACTTGTCTT
>CAURTW010000060.1:0-8809 GCA_963527705.1 uncultured Streptococcus sp. | reverse complement strand
GGATTTGCCGTTGCTTTTTTTGGAGATAAGGGACTATTGTCCCAGACTCTTTTTTAATTATATTTTTATAAAGAAATTATTTTTTCTCCTTTGTTAACCAGTAGGTAATTCCAGCTGATGTAATTCCAGAAACAACAACAGCAACAATTATCCATAATCTGTTATTTTCTACAGAAATAGGTGTAGCATAAGTTTCTTTTTTGGTTTCTATAGGATTTGATAAGAAACTCATAACATTTTGGTTAGTGGTTCCTCCATCACGGATATTTTTCATAACAGTTTTGAAGGAATCTGCATAATTTCTATTTCCTTGAATAACATTTGCTTCAGTAGTAATCAATTCGTTTGTTGTTGAAATAGTGCGGTCAATATTATCTTTAATCGTTTTAACTTGGCTATTAAATTGAGTGAATTGATCTTTCATTATTCCAACAGCTTCATGATTCTTGTTAGTTATTTTTGAACTATCAGAAGTAGTAGTAACTAGTGATTGAATAGATTGATACAGTTGCCCAGCTGTATCAATTTTAACTTTTAATTGATTGTTGTTTGATTCAGAAGTTGAATTTGTAGTTTCAAGTTGTTTTTCTTTTGTTTTTTTCCATATGTCATATTCTTCTGATAAAGATTGAATTGATGCATTATTTAATGTGTATAAAGATATAAAAGAAAATAGTCTGTATAAAAAAGTTGAATATTTTGAATTGGAATCTATCTGGGCAGCTTTATATGCGTATTATCGTTTTAGAAAAAATAAAAAAGGGGATATCATTGTTTCTAAAGCAACAACAGAATTCGCTAAGTCATTAGATGATTATTTTAAAGTTGGTAAGAAATTAAGTGGTAGTCGTATTTACGAAGTTGTTCAATATAAAAATGGTGATGTTTCACAGACCTTTAAATCCATTATGGAAAATCTAGGCTATACTAAATATAACGAAGAATTGAGAAAGGTTTTCAAATCTTTTAAAGATACAACTCGATTTAGTACCAAAGTGGCTAGTGTCGGAAAATCAATTGTGTCTACAACTGGAAGTCTACTGAAAGAAGAATTCACTAATGAAATAAGTTTCAAGGATGCTGGTAAAGGCCTGTGGAAAGGAATTACAAGTGAGAAAGGACTCATAGGTTCTGTTAAAGAAGGACTAACAAACTTTAAATCCGCTACGAAGTTTGGTAAGTTTTTAAAAGGAGCTACAGTTGTTGGAGCTGCTTTAGATGTGGTTGATACTTTTTTAAACATCAGTGATAATGAAAAAGAGGCCAAACGTCAAGGATTGAGAGGAAATGAAGTTGAGGCTAGTAAGGCGACAGGTTTTGTGATAGATGCGGCTAAGGCAGCGGGAACTACTGTTGCAGGGATTGCTGGGGCTAGCGTTGGAGCAGCGCTAGCAGGTTTAGTTGTTGGTGCGACAGCTCCGGCTTGGTTACCTGGGGCAATTGCAATTGGAGTATCCGCAGGTGCTGTGGGTGTATTAAACTGGGCTGATAAAAAGTTTAATATTACGGATAATCTTAAAAAAGGCGCCAATAGCCGGATAAAAGGCATGAGAGGATGGTTTAAATGATTATTGAAAGAGTCAAAAAATTTTTTGAGTTTCAAAGAAGGAGTGTCCACGGACCAGTTCCTCTTTGGGGCGTATTAAATGGGATTTTTATTTTATATCCTATAGCCTTTTTGGCGTTTTTTGCAGGAGGATTAGAGGTACTCAACAATCCCACTTTGTATCAAGGCTTGATTATTACAGGAATTGTTGTTTGGGTTTTAAATCTAATATTCTTAATAGATCTTAAGCGAGGGATATTAACAAGTTTTGGAACCTATCTCATGTATCTGACTGGTCATATTTATATCATTATTGGTTTTAGTGCTATGAGTGGGGACCATAATTTTATTGGATTAAAGCTATCCCTCCCTCTTATACAATCCATTATTGTAATAGTCGTCATGAGCTGCTTGGTCGATTTGGACTCTGAAGAAGTTATCTCGCAGAAAGCCAGCAAATTTATGCTCAACTTTGTATTCGCTCCTCCGCTTATTATATCGTGTGTCTGTATATTTTTAGCGATGATTGGATATGAATATTTTTGGGGATGGGGTGTATCATTGCTTTCGATGACCTTTGGAAATTTGTTTTATGCTACATAGTTTATAATTATCTATGCCTACCAACATCGTCATGATGTTGAGGAAGAGACTTCAATCAAGCATATAAAAGTAAACCCAGATATGATTTCCAACAGAGAATTTGACAGAGATAGATTTAGTAGAAAGGTAACTAAAGATGATTAAAGAAATACAACTACATATGACCCATTTGATGACAGACCAGGTCCAGATTCAAGCGGACGAACTATTGGAGTTATTTGTTCATACAGAACTCCTTCCCTATACTGATGGTATTTATAAAGATGGCCCAACCATTTTTGAGATGACTCCAACTCAATTTAACGAAGAAAAGCAAGATGTGGGAGTCTATATTCCAGTTATATTTGAAGTAGAGCCAACAAGCCAACTGGATTATCAGGCATCTCTAGATATAGAAGGAATTAGCAAGCGGGTTCTATTTGATGGTAGCTTGGATGAAACAATTGAGGAGATGAAAGCTTATATTCGTGATCATGGTTGGGAATTGCAAGATAAGTTATACCTAGTGTTGATACCTGTTTATGATGATTTGTTTGTGGATTTGATTATCTCAGTGGAGAAGTAAAATGGCAGAAATTACATATGGTATGAATCAATCCTTAATGATGAGTAATGTCTTGAGTGTGAACTATAATATTGCCGGTGATGAGATTGAAGTAGCCTTTCAAGACATGATTCAAACAGCTGTAGCTGCAGGTTACACACCCAAGAGCAATCCCTTTTACTCATGCCCTCATATCGGAGAATTGGAAGATGGAACATACAACATCACAGTCTATCTTCCCGTTCATGAGGATTATCTAGGAAAAGAAGAGATAATGGAAGGGACAGCCTATAACAGTTATTTTTTGGTTCCTCGAATGGCAGGAGTAAGAGTTACTGGAGAGGAAGCTGTTGACTTTGATAAGGCTATATACCTGCTAACCAAATTATTACTTGACAACGACTTAGAAGAATCTACACCCGTGTTTTATATTTCAAGCAAGATAAATGATGTTTTATATACAGATATCATGGTAGGGATTAGAGATAAAAGGGATCAAGGATAATATACGGAGAGCTAACGCATTCGGATAAGAATAGGCAGAATTAGGCAGATGAATCCGATGTTCTGATGTTTCCTTTTTAGCATCTAAGATAAACATGTTTGATTTTTGTGTGGTTAAACGTTAGTTGGATTCATCCTTTTTACTTTTAAGTAGAAAAGTTGCTGTTAAGACTAGACTCAATCCTGATAAGAATAGCAGTGGATTGGATGTTTCACCAGTAGCTGGAAGTTGTTCTTTAGGAGAATGATTTGCCGATTGAACAAGGTCTGGACTAGATGAAACTTGCTCAGAGCTATTGGCTAATGGTTTGATATCTGTTTCACTTGGTTTTTGCTCTGCAGTAGTTGATGCTCCATTAGCTTGATAAACGACTGCATAGGTGCTGAAATGACTAGTCGTAAATTCTACCATTCCCTCGCGAATAGTAAAATCGAGTGCCTGTAACTCTTTTGATGGAGTTAGGTAGTAGACATTTTCGACAGCAGAGGAAATAGGCAAGCGGACCAAGACAGCTCCTTTTGGTTGCAAATTCTGATCTGTTGGATTTTTAAGGTGAAGATCGTAAGCATCATAGGTCTTACCAAATAGTTCTTGAGCTAATACACGTCTGCTAGAAATGTGAGAAATTCCCTCTAAGTCAGTCACCCCTCCAATAATTTCAACTCCAGTCTTTTCATCTTTTAAGACACGAAGTTTATATTCAGAAACAGAAACCGTAGGCGCTTGCCCTTGTCCTGCTGTACCGATAGGTTGAGTGTATTCAGGGATGTTTACTACAGGAGGTTGTTCCTGTCTAGCCGTTCCGATAGGCTTAGTGTATTCAGGAATTTCTACAATAGGAGCAGGGTCATCTCCCTTGCTTGTAGTCGGCTGCTGATTCTCAACCTTCTTCTCATCCTTTTTGGTAAAGACAGCTACTACAGGACTGCTTGTTGTATTTCCCTGGATAGAATAAGCTTCTATCGCATTTCCAACTTTTCGATTGGTTTCGTCAGGGATAGGGATTTGTACCTGATTATCTTGGATTGATAAGACAGTCTGATCCCCAGTCGTAACCAGATGATTATCGTCTATCCTGCGTAAAACGAGTGGATCTTTGATACCTGGGAAGGTCACAGCGATTGCTTCCCAGTCTCCAGCTGGTAGGGTTAAGGAAATTTCTTTGTCATTTTCCTTAAGAGGAGCGATACTTGGACTATCTATACCAATAGCAGGGGCTTTGATGATATCAAAGGAGTCTAGAGAGATTTTCTTGCGTCCTGCTGGTGAATTTGGATCAACTTTCAATGTCAAAATATGATTGCCATCGCTCAGATTAGTAAATTCTCCAATTAAGGTTGCCTTTTGGGTAGATCCAGCAGTGTAGAAGTCTAGACTTGGCATTTCTTTGCCATCTAGTGTCACGAGAGCTTTTCCGAGAGCGGATGTTTTAAGTCCGTAAATTCGAATACCTGTTCCAGTAAATGGAATGGTTGCCTGAGCTTCTGAAGCCGTACTTGGCTCACTGTTATTGATGTCCGCATATTTTTCTGTGCTCTTATATAATTCAGTATCGCTCCAATCTTTGAATTGAGATCCGTATTGAATGCGAGAGTCACGGTCATCCATTTTTTCAATAGTTGTTCCCTGTCCAGGTAAAACTTTAAAGTAGTCTAAGGAAATTTTTGAACGTTCACTGCTACGGTGTTTATGCTCTTGTTTTACAGTGATGGTCATCACATGAGCACCATTTGACAAACCTGTGAAGCGACCGATAAGGCTACCTTTTTCAGTTGCACCTGCAGTATAGAAGTCCAGTTCACCGACTGATTTACCATCAATTTTGACTTCCGCGATTCCCAATTGAGATGATTTGAGACCATAGATTTCAATACCAACACCATTGAAAGGAATGGTTGCTGTCGCATCTTTATCTGTATAGTTACCTAGTGAAAGGTCAGCAAACTTCTCTGTTCCTCCAAATAATTCTGAGTCTGCCCAGTTTCCAAATGCAGAACCGTATTGGATTCGGCTATCACGGTCATCCATCAATTGGTTATAGGTTTCGACATTGGCCTTTTCGGATACCTGTGTAGAAACATTACCCAGCATAGCCTTAACAGTATAAGTGTAGGCGAGTTGAGGATCGAGTGAGCGGTCGATAAAATGGGTTTGATTGGTTACAAATTCTCTAGTTGCAGAGGTTTGGCCAGATTCGTCTTTCACTTGTCTTTGGATAACATAGTGGGTAGCGCCTTCTACTTGGTTGAAGGTGAGTTCGGCAGTGACGCCATTTTGTCTAACTGCTGTCAGACTGGTTACACGACCAGGGAAATGTTCAAAGGTAATGACATCACCTTTTTGTGTTGCCAGTTGAATGCGGCCATCTTTAAGAACAGTTGCTTTGACAGGTTTACCATTAACCTTAACCTGACTGGCTTCGATATTTGGATAATCTACAACTAGGTCTCCACCGACATTTGAAAGGAAGGACAAGCTTTGCAGGTTTTTATCTTTCCACTGCATGCTGACTTCAAAGTTACCACGGGCAACCAGACCAGAAACCTGACCGTCTTTCCAAGCATCTGGAAGGGCTGGCAATGGTGCAATGTAGCCAGTGTGTGATTGAAGAAGCATTTCTGCAATTCCACTGGTTGCTCCAAAGTTTCCGTCGATTTGGAAAGGTGCGTGCGTATCCCAAAGGTTTTCTAGGGTTGAATATTTGAGCTGTTCAGCGAGCAAGCGATGAGCACGGTTACCGTCTAAGAGACGAGCCCAGAGGTTGATTTTATTGGCCTTAGACCAACCAGTACCACCATCTCCACGGTGGTTGAGGGTAGCACGCGCAGCCTCTAGGTATTCAGCCTGGTCCTTGCTAAAGAGCGTACCTGGGAAGAGACCAACTAGATGGGAAACGTGGCGGTGGTGATTTTCAATCCCTTCATTGGTGAATTGGGGACTGTCCTCCTCGTACCATTCCTTGATGCGTCCCTCTTTGTTGATGTGCAGCGGTTTGAGTTTGTCAAATTTAGCCTTTACCTCTGTGACTAAGTCTTTGTCGACATTCAGATGGTTGGCGACTTCCATGTAGTCGTGGAATAGCTGCCAGACTAGCGATTGGTCAAAGGTATTTCCGATGGTGATGGTCCCGTGTTCTGGTGAGTAGGATGGAGAAGACACCCAACGGTCACTGGCCTTGTCATAGTGCAAGAAGGAATTCCAGAACTTAGCTGTTTCCTTGAGCATTGGGTAAATCTTTTCTTTGAGATAGGTCTCATCCTTGGTGAATTTATAATAGTCATAGACATTCTGCATCATCCAAGCGTTGGCTGCTGGAGACCAACCCCAATAGTAATTCCAGCCTGGAGTAGTCCAGCCAAATGGTGTTGCTTGGGTGTGGACCAGCCAGCCATTTTCTTGTCCATCTTTGGATGCGATACCAGCGTATTCCTTAGCAGCGATACGGCCATAGTAACGCATATCGTCAATGTAATTGATCATTGGCTTGGCTGTTTCAGCAAGGTTGCTCATGTAGGCGGGCCAATAGTTCATTTGCAAATTGACATTGAGGTGGTAGTCGGCGTTCCAAGGTGGATTGTCTACAGCATTCCAGACTCCTTGTAGGTTGGCAGGAAGGGCATCTGTCCGATCACGAGATGAACTAATCAATAAATAACGTCCGTATTGGAAGAAAAGTTCTTCCAGTTTTTGCCCTTTTGTTGGGTTATAGGTTTGAAGGGCCTCTTTTGTTGTTTGAGCAATATTGCTTCCACCTAGGTTTAGTTTAACGCGGTTAAAGAGGCTTTGATAGTCTTTGATATGGTCCTTTTTAAGTGTCTCGTAGTCTTTGCCACTAGCTGCTTCGACAATTCCTTTAACTGTTTTTTCGAGGTCAATGTCTTTTCGATAGTTTGTTTTTGGATTCTGAGCAAAGTTAGTCTTGGCACTGAGTAAAAGCGTAGCGTAGCTGGCCCCTGTGACCGTTAAACTATCCTCATGGACAGTAACTTTTCCGTCCGTTTTAATTCCTAGATAGGATGCGAACCGGAGGCCATTATCTTTGACTGTACCTTTTAGTAGGATACCATTTGGTTCTGTCGTAACATGGCCATTCTTGTAGTGAGAATATTCCGATGAGTAGTCTCCGTTGGCAATCAAATCTTCTGTTAAGGTATTCCAAACAGTAAAATCAAGTTTTTTGTCCCCTTTTTGGGTCAAGTGGGTCACGGTGACATCATCAGGATAGCTGGAGAAGGTTTCACGTTTGAAGGTTGTCCCATCTTGGGTGTAAGAAGTGGTTGTAGTGGCTTCTGAGATATCCAAACCACGGTGATAATCTGTTACTGTATCCAGACCCTTTTTCTGGTTATTGAAAACCATGGATACATCACCAAAGGCTAAATACCGTCCATATTGGGAGTTGTTTGGACCAACTAGATTTCGCTCGGCTAATCGTTTGGCTTTTTGGCGGTCTCCATCCTCGAGAGCCTTACGAATTTCTGCTAAAATTTTATACCGTTCCCGATAGTTTCCTCCATTATAGTCGGTACTGTCGGGACGTGGTCCACCTGACCAAAGAGTTTTTTCGTTGTATTGGATTCTCTCCTCGCCTATGAGACCAAAAACCTTAGCACCCATTTCACCATTCCCAACGGGGAGTGCTTGTTTTTCCCAGCCATCATAGGAAGGAGCTGTTGGTCGATCATAGTTTAGCTGATAGTTGCTTTGTTCTGTCACAGGTAGTTCTTGTTTTTCGGTTTCCTTATTTTCATTAGGTTTTACAATAGCCTCAGTGCTGGCTTGATTAGTTGTAGCAGAGGCAACCTTAGCTTCAGTGGGTTTGCTTTCAGAAGAACTATTATTAGCTAGAACTTGTTTTGAATGGTCAATTGCTTCGCTTGGCTGTGTGTGCTCGGTTGATTCAGTTGTTTTCGTAACGGTATCTGTCTTAGCTGTAGTTTTCTCCAGTGTAGACTCATTTTGCTTTACTTTAATAGTATCAGCAGAAACGGTATGACTAGCTAGAAAAACTGCTCCAAGCAAAACAGAGGCTGTGCCGACTGTTAACTTCCGAATACTGTAGCGACAGGATTTCTCCCTAAATAAATTTCCCATAGAAACCTCCTTTATTAATTAAAAGCGCTTTCATTTTTTCTTAAAAAAATATAATACTCTATTTACAGTCTGATATGGACCGATTTTATTTGTACCATTTTAATATAACAAATAAAAACAGAGAAAGCAAGAGATTTTCATATGAAGTTATAGCTTTATATAATGTGACTGGAAACTGGTTAAACAAGTAGTCAAAGATGCGAGTGTATAAGGCGACTATGTATTGGTATCGTCTTGAAAGCGTAAAACAAACTGGTCAGGGTGGCTAGTTTGTGGTATAATGAAAGAGACTCAAAAAGAAACAGGAGAAAAATGATGGATTTACTTTTAGCAATTGTATTGATTGTGCTAGCTTTTCTAGGAGGAGCTCTTGGAGGAATGTACTTGGTTCGTAAGCAAATTGAAAAAGAATTTGCTGACAACCCACGTTTGAATGCTGAAGCAGTTCGTACTCTTTTGAGTGCAAATGGTCAAAAACCAAGCGAAGCCAAGGTACAACAAGTTTACCACCAAATCA
>CAURTW010000059.1:0-9093 GCA_963527705.1 uncultured Streptococcus sp. | reverse complement strand
GTAGTCCATTTTTGCAGTTGTTTTGCCGTTAAAGAGACGTTCAGATAAAGTACGTCCTGCCTTGATAGCAACTGGAGTCAGTTCCTTTTCACCCGTTACATCACCTAGAGCGTAGATTCCCTCAACAACAGTATTTTGGTATTCATCCACTTGGATAAAGCCACGTTCGTTCAGAGTTACTCCAGCTTTTTCAAGTTGCAAACCCTTAACGTTTGGACGGCGACCTGTAGCCCAGATAACTTGGCTAGCTGTGTGACTAGTACCATCTTCAAAATGAATGGTAATGCCTTCAGCAGTTTTTTCTAACTTGACAGGGACTTTGTGAGTATGAAGTGGTAAGTTTGTCCTTTCCATTTCCTTGACCAAACCTTCAACGATGTAAGAATCAAAACCACGTAAAGGACGATCGCGGCGAACAAAGAGGTCTGTCTTGACACCAAAGGTGTGGAGTACGCCAGCCAATTCAACGGCGATATAACCAGCGCCTAGAATTGCAACTGACTCTGGCAATTCTTCCCAGGCAAATACATCATCAGAAGAGCCACCTAGTTCAGCACCGGGAATGTTTGGAATACTTGGATGGGCACCAGTAGCAATCACGATATGTTTAGCACGAATCAGTTCACCATTTACGCTGACAGTATGAGAATCTACAAATTCAGCATGGCCTTCAATCAAGTCTACTCCGTTGCGTTTAAAACTGCCATCATAAGAAGAACGAGCGCGATCGATATAGGCTTCACGGTTGCGACGTAGGGTTGCAAAGTCAAAGTTAAGATCAGTAGTCTTAAAGCCGTAGTCTTCTCCAAATTGATGGAAAGTCTCAGCGATTTGCGCCCCGTACCACATGATTTTTTTAGGAACACAGCCGACGTTGACGCAGGTTCCACCTAGTTTCTTTTCCTCAATAACGGCCGCTTTAGCTCCGTGTTCACCAGCACGGTTCATGGTAGCAATTCCTCCGCTACCTCCACCGATAGCAATGATATCATATTCTCTCATTAAAAACTCCTTTGTACTCTTTTAAATAGTAGAGTATCATTTTTTGATAGTCATATTCTATCTTTTTTTTGATGTGATTGCAAAAATCTGCTACGTTCAAAAAAATTAAAGAAAAGGCTTGCAAAAAGGGAAAATAAAGTGTATTATATAACTAGCACAATAACAATAAAAATAAATTCCGAACAATAATCAAATCCCGAAATGTCATTATTTCGTTCTGAACTGTTATTGTTTATATTTGCTAATTTTTATATAATATTGTTAAGGACTTTAAATCAAAAAGGAGTTTCATTATGAAGAAGAATCGTAAAGCTAAAAAGTGGCAATTGTATGCAGCAATCGGTGCTGCCAGTGTAGTTGTATTGGGTGCTGGGGGGATTTTGCTCTTTAGACAACCATCTCAGACCGCTGTAAAAGATGAGCCTACTCATCTTGTTGTTGCCAAGGAAGGAAGCCTGGCGTCCTCTGTTTTATTGTCAGGGACAGTAACAGCAAAAAATGAACAATATGTTTATTTTGATGCTAGTAAGGGAGATTTAGATGAAATCCTTGTTTCTGTGGGTGATAAGGTCAGCGAAGGGCAGGCTTTAGTCAAGTACAGTAGTTCAGAAGCCCAGGCGGCCTATGATTCAGCTAGCCGAGCAGTAGCTAAGGCAGATCGTCATATCAATGAACTCAATCAAGCACGAAATGAAGCTGCTTCAGCTCCGGCTCCACAGTTGCCAACGCCAGCAGGAGGCGAAGGAGCTGCAGGGCAAACTCCAGCTCCAGTCTCAGGAAATGCAGTGTCATCTATTGATGCGCAACTAGGGGATGCGCGTGATGCTCGTGCAGATGCAGCAGCGCAATTAAGCAAGGCTCAAAGTCAGTTGGATGCCATGACGGTTCTCAGTACCCTAGAGGGAACTGTGGTCGAAATCAACCGTAATGTTTCTAAATCTCCAACTGGAGCTAGCCAGGTGGTAGTTCATGTCGTTAGCAATGAAAACTTGCAAGTTAAGGGTGAACTATCTGAATATAACCTTGCCAACCTCTCTGTAGGACAAGAAGTAACTTTTACTTCTAAAGTTTACCAAAATAAGAGCTGGACAGGTAAGATTAGCTATATCTCTGATTACCCTAAAAACAATGGTGAAGCAGCAAGTGCAGCTACTGCCGCAGCAGGTGGTAATTCTGGTTCTAAATATCCATATACCATCGATGTTACAAGTGAAATCGGTGATTTGAAACAAGGATTCTCAGTAAGTGTTGAGGTCAAGAATAAGAGTAAAGCCATTTTGGTTCCTCTAACAAGTGTTGTGACTGAAAATGATAAGAACTATGTCTGGGTGCTTGACGAGCAGAAAAAGGCTAAGAAAGTGGAAGTTGGTTTGGGAAATGCTGATGCGGACAACCAAGAAATCACTTCAGGTCTGACAAATGGAGTCAAGGTCATCAGTAACCCAACGTCTTCTCTAGAGGAAGGAAAAGAGGTGAAGGCTGATGAAGCAACTAATTAGTTTAAAAAATATCTGCAGAAGCTACCGTAATGGTGACCAAGAACTGCAGGTTCTCAAAAATATCAACCTAGAAGTGAATGAGGGTGAATTCGTTGCCATCATGGGGCCATCTGGTTCTGGTAAGTCCACTCTGATGAATACGATTGGCATGTTGGATACACCAACCAGTGGAGAGTATTATCTTGAAGGTCAAGAAGTGGCTGGACTTGGTGAAAAACAACTCGCCAAAGTTCGAAATCAAGAGATTGGATTTGTTTTTCAACAGTTCTTTCTCTTGTCTAAGCTTAATGCTCTTCAAAACGTAGAATTACCCTTGATTTACGCAGGAGTTTCGGCTTCAAAACGGCGCAAGTTAGCTGAGGAATATCTGGATAAGGTTGAATTGACTGAACGTAGTCACCATTTACCTTCAGAATTATCTGGTGGTCAAAAGCAACGTGTGGCTATTGCGCGTGCCTTGGTAAACAATCCTTCTATTATCCTAGCGGACGAACCGACAGGAGCCTTGGATACCAAAACAGGTAATCAAATCATGCAACTATTGGTTGACTTGAACAAAGAAGGAAAAACCATTATCATGGTAACGCATGAGCCTGAGATCGCTGCTTATGCCAAACGCCAGATTGTCATTCGTGATGGCGTCATTTCATCTGATAGTGGTCTCGTAGAAAAGGAGGAAAACTAAGATGCAGAATCTGAAATTTGCCTTTTCATCCATTATGGCCCACAAGATGCGTTCTTTCTTAACCATGATTGGGATTGTTATCGGTGTTTCCTCAGTTGTTGTGATTATGGCTCTAGGTGATTCCATGTCTCGTCAGGTCAATAAAACCATGACCAAGTCACAGAAGAATATTCATGTTTTTTTCTCGCCAATTAAAAGTAAAGATGGTTCTTTTACCCAAAAACAATCAGCTTTGACAGTTTCTGGGAAAGAAGAGGAAGTTTTTGTTGAACCACCAAAACCTCAAGAAGCTTGGGTCAAGGAAGCTGCTAATCTCAAGGGAGTGGATAGCTACTATTTAACCAACTCGACGAATGTTACCTTAACCTATAAGGATAAAAAGGTCGAACATGCTAACATGACAGGTGGAAATGTCACTTATATGGATGCGGTCGAAAATGAAATCATTGAAGGTCGTGGTCTTAGAGAGCAAGATTATAAAGATTTTGCAAGCGTGATTATCCTAGATGATGAACTAGCCAAGAGCCTTTTTGGTTCAGCAAAAGATGCACTCAATCAGATTGTTGAAGTAAATGAAATCAGCTACCGTGTTATTGGTGTCTATGAAAGTAAAGAAGCTAAGGCTGCAAAAACCTTTGGAGTCGGAGGACTACCAATTACGACTAATATTTCTCTAGCGGTCAATTTTAACACAGACGAGATTTCAAATATTGTCTTTCGTGTTAACGATACCAGCTTGAGCCAGACTTTGGGGCCAGAGTTGGCAAGAAGAATGACGGAGATTTCAGGTCTCCAACAAGGGGAGTATCAGGTAGCAGATGCAACAGAAGCCTTCAACGAAATTCAACAAATGTTCGGCTTTATAACTACGATTATTAGTGCCATTGCAGGAATTTCCCTTTTTGTTGGAGGAACTGGTGTTATGAACATCATGCTGGTTTCGGTGACGGAGCGTACGCGTGAGATTGGTCTCCGTAAGGCTTTGGGTGCAACGCGTGCCAATATTTTAATTCAGTTTTTGATTGAATCCATGATTTTGACCTTGCTTGGTGGAGTTATTGGTCTAACCATTGCGACAGGCTTAACAGCTATAGCTGGTCTACTCTTGCAAGGATTGATAGCTGGTATAGAAGTAGGAGTGTCAATCCCGGTTGCCCTATTTAGTCTTGCAGTTTCGGCTAGCGTTGGTATGATTTTTGGAGTTTTGCCAGCCAACAAGGCATCGAAACTTGATCCAATTGAAGCCCTTCGTTATGAATAAGATCAACAAGATGGACACTCGTCTATCTTGTTTTTGTATAGATTTCCCTATCGAAAATCCTTAAAAATGTGATATAATGAAGTGTTAGAAAAACAGGTTTCATTTGCCTGGAAAGGAAAAATTATGTCTGAAAAGAATTTTTATATTACAACACCGATTTACTATCCATCTGGTAAACTTCATATCGGTTCTGCCTACACAACCATCGCCTGTGATGTCCTAGCCCGTTACAAACGCCTGATGGGTTACGATGTCTTTTATCTGACAGGTCTTGATGAGCACGGTCAGAAAATCCAGCAGAAAGCAGAAGAAGCTGGAATTACACCTCAAGCCTATGTTGATGGGATGGCAGTTGGAGTCAAAGAACTCTGGCAATTACTCGATATCTCATACGATAAATTCATCCGTACAACGGATGATTACCATGAAAAAGTAGTGGCGCAAGTCTTTGAACGCTTGTTGGCTCAAGATGATATTTACTTGGGTGAATACTCTGGTTGGTATTCAGTTTCAGATGAGGAATTCTTTACAGAAAGCCAGCTTGCGGAAGTATTCCGTGATGAAGCTGGAAATGTGACTGGTGGTATCGCTCCATCAGGTCACGAAGTGGAATGGGTATCTGAAGAGTCTTATTTCCTTCGTCTTAGCAAGTACCAAGATCGTCTGGTAGAATTTTTCAAAGCTCATCCTGAATTTATCACTCCAGATGGTCGTCTGAATGAAATGCTTCGCAACTTTATTGAGCCAGGTTTAGAGGATTTGGCGGTTTCTCGTACAACCTTTACATGGGGTGTTCCGGTACCATCAAATCCTAAACACGTTGTCTACGTTTGGTTTGATGCTCTGCTCAACTATGTGACAGCTCTTGGCTACGATCAAGACGAACACGCTAACTTTGACAAGTTCTGGAACGGAACAGTCTTCCACATGGTTGGAAAAGACATCCTTCGTTTTCACTCAATCTACTGGCCAATCCTTCTTATGATGTTGGATATCAAATTGCCAGAACGTTTAATTGGTCATGGTTGGTTTGTCATGAAAGACGGTAAGATGTCTAAGTCTAAAGGGAATGTTGTCTATCCTGAAATGTTGATAGAGCGTTTTGGACTAGATCCGCTTCGTTACTACCTCATGCGTAGCCTTCCAGTTGGTTCAGACGGAACCTTTACTCCTGAAGACTATGTCGGCCGTATCAATTATGAATTAGCCAATGACCTTGGAAACCTCCTCAACCGTACGGTTTCTATGATTAACAAGTACTTTGATGGGCAAATCCCTGCCTATGAAGAGAGCGTAACAGAATTTGACAATGCTCTTGCTGACGTTGCAGAACAATCAATCGCTGACTACCATACTCACATGGAAGCAGTTGACTACCCACGTGCCCTAGAAGCAGTATGGACTCTTATTTCACGTACTAATAAATACATCGATGAGACCGCACCATGGGTCTTGGCTAAGGATGAAGCACTTCGTGATCAATTGGCAAGTGTCATGAGCCACTTGGCAGCCAGCCTGCGTGTTGTAGCTCGCTTGATTGAGCCATTTATGATGGAAACCAGTCGCGCGGTCTTGACTCAACTTGGCTTGGAAGAAGTAGCAAGCCTTGAGAACTTGAGCTTGGCTGACTTCCCAGCAGATGTGACTGTAGTTGCCAAAGGAACACCAATTTTCCCACGTCTCGATATGGAAGAAGAAATCGCCTATATCAAGGAACAAATGGAAGGCAACAAACCAGCAGTCGAAAAAGAGTGGAACCCAGATGAAGTTGAACTCAAACTAAACAAGGAAGAAATCAAGTTTGAAGACTTTGACAAGGTCGAAATCCGTGTCGCAGAAGTCAAAGAAGTGTCTAAAGTAGAAGGTTCAGATAAGTTGCTTCAATTCCGCCTGGATGCTGGTGATGGTCAAGATCGTCAAATCCTCTCAGGAATTGCAAAATACTATCCAAATGAACAAGAATTAGTTGGCAAGAAAGTTCAAATCGTTGCCAATCTCAAACCTCGTAAGATGATGAAGAAATATGTCAGCCAAGGGATGATTCTCTCAGCTGAACATGATGGAAAATTAACCCTTCTCACAGTTGATCCAGCTGTACCAAACGGAAGTGTGATTGGGTAAAAATAAAACACTAAAGTCAGTTGGAAGACAAAGTCCTTAGACTACAAGTTTCTAAGGACTTTTCTATGTGTAGAGTTGTATATTAGTATAATAGATGTAAGAATGGTTGAGAAATGTTGCCTAAGTCTCACAAAGAAAATCAAGACTACAAATATAATCAAGTTGATTTTTACGCGCTAGTTGAACTCATTTCGTAAGACCATTTTCTTGGTCGCAGGTACTTATTCTTCGAATAAAAGGTGTCCTAGTTTATCCCCTGTTACATATGTTAGTTAAAATTCCTCCCATCTAATGTTTCTGCGGTTTCAGTTTCATGCTACAAACCATCAAGGACATTGAGGTCAATACCACCTATCGTTGGTTTAAGGGGGGATTGAAACGATAAAATTCCTCATTTTATAACTTATGGTAAGAATTACAGACGTCGTTTTCAAGATAAGGAAATAATAGAGCAAATTTTTAATAAGGTCCTATCTATTGTATAGAGGAAAGATTTGATTGACCCGATAGAGTGATTTCTAATGTAGAAGTATAATAGATTTTTTGGTATAATAAAAGTTATGGAAATTGAAAAAACCAATCGTATGAATGCGCTCTTTGAATTTTATGCGGCGCTTTTGACAGATAAGCAAATGAATTATATCGAGCTCTACTACGCTGATGATTACAGCCTTGCTGAGATTGCTGAAGAGTTCGGCGTTAGTCGTCAGGCTGTCTATGACAATATCAAACGGACAGAAAAGATTCTGGAAGATTATGAGATGAAATTGCACATGTACTCGGACTACATTGTCCGCAGTCAGATTTTTGACCAGATATTGGAGCGTTATCCCAAGGATGACTTTCTGCAGGAGCAGATAGAAATTTTAACAAGCATTGATAATAGAGAATAAGAGGAAGAAAAATGGCATTTGAAAGTTTAACAGAACGTTTGCAGAACGTCTTTAAAAATTTACGTAAAAAAGGAAAAATTTCTGAGGCTGATGTTCAAGAAGCAACCAAAGAGATTCGCTTGGCCTTGCTGGAAGCCGACGTTGCTTTGCCAGTTGTAAAGGACTTTATCAAGAAGGTTCGTGAACGTGCAGTCGGACACGAGGTCATTGATACCCTCAATCCGGCCCAACAGATTATCAAAATCGTTGATGAGGAATTGACAGCTGTTTTAGGTTCCGATACGGCAGAGATTATCAAGTCACCTAAAATTCCAACCATTATCATGATGGTCGGTTTGCAAGGGGCTGGTAAAACGACCTTTGCTGGTAAGCTGGCTAATAAACTCAAGAAGGAAGAAAATGCTCGTCCTTTGATGATTGCGGCGGATATTTATCGTCCAGCAGCCATCGATCAGCTGAAAACACTTGGACAACAGATTGATGTTCCAGTTTTTGCACTTGGAACAGAAGTGCCGGCTGTTGAGATTGTTCGCCAAGGTTTGGTGCAAGCTCAAGCCAATCACAACGACTATGTCTTGATTGATACGGCAGGGCGTTTACAAATCGATGAACTTCTCATGAATGAGCTTCGTGATGTTAAAGCACTGGCTCAACCAAATGAAATTCTACTCGTCATTGATGCCATGATTGGTCAAGAAGCAGCTAATGTTGCTCGTGAATTCAATGCTCAGTTGGAAGTAACTGGTGTCATCCTTACCAAGATTGATGGGGACACACGTGGTGGTGCGGCTCTATCTGTTCGTCATATCACTGGTAAACCAATTAAGTTCACTGGTACGGGTGAAAAGATTACAGATATCGAAACCTTCCACCCAGATCGTATGTCAAGCCGTATCCTTGGTATGGGAGATATGCTGACCTTGATTGAGAAAGCTTCTCAAGAATACGATGAGCAAAAAGCCCTTGAAATGGCTGAGAAGATGCGTGAAAACACCTTTGATTTCAATGATTTCATTGATCAGTTGGATCAGGTGCAAAACATGGGACCGATGGAAGATTTGCTCAAGATGATTCCAGGTATGGCCAACAATCCAGCCCTTCAAAACATGAAGGTGGATGAGCGCCAGATTGCGCGCAAACGTGCCATTGTTTCTTCTATGACGCCTGAAGAGCGTGAAAATCCAGATTTGTTAAATCCAAGCCGTCGTCGTCGTATTGCCGCAGGTTCTGGAAATACTTTTGTAGAAGTCAATAAATTCATCAAAGACTTTAACCAGGCTAAACAGCTCATGCAAGGTGTCATGTCTGGAGATATGAACAAAATGATGAAGCAAATGGGAATCAATCCAAACAACCTTCCTAAAAATATGCCAAATATGGGAGGAATGGATATGTCTGCCCTTGAAGGAATGATGGGACAAGGCGGAATGCCTGACCTGTCAGCTCTCGGAGGAGCAGGAATGCCAGATATGAGTCAGATGTTTGGTGGCGGACTCAAAGGTAAAATTGGTGAATTTGCTATGAAACAGTCCATGAAACGAATGGCTAACAAAATGAAAAAAGCGAAGAAGAAACGCAAATCATGACCACCCGTCAAACGGGTGGTTTGTCCCAGGGCTATAAGCCCAAATT
>CAURTW010000058.1:0-9245 GCA_963527705.1 uncultured Streptococcus sp. | reverse complement strand
AAGAGGCCACAGAAGGAAAGATTTTTATCTGAAAATCAAGATAGAAATTTACTCATACTCAATGAAAATCAAGGAGCAAACTAGGAAGCTAGCCGTAGACAGTACTTGAGTACGGCAAGGCGAAGCTGACGTGGTTTGAATTTGATTTTCGAAGAGTATCAGTTATTTTGAAGAATCGTGAGGAGCCCTTTGACTCCTCTTACTTTTGTCAAAAAGCGAAAAAAATGCTACAATAAAGAGAATAAACAAAATGAGGTATTATCATGTCTAAGATTCTAGTATTTGGTCACCAAAATCCAGACTCAGATGCCATCGGGTCATCTGTAGCCTTTGCCTACCTTGCAAAAGAAGCATACGGTTTGGATACGGAAGCTGTTGCCCTTGGAACTCCAAATGAAGAAACAGCCTTTGTCTTGAACTATTTTGGTGTAGAAGCACCGCGTGTCATCACTTCTGCTAAAGCAGAAGGCGCAGAGCAAGTTATCTTAACTGACCACAATGAATTCCAACAATCTGTATCAGATATCGCTGAAGTAGAAGTTTATGGTGTTGTGGACCACCACCGTGTGGCTAATTTTGAAACTGCAAGCCCACTTTATATGCGTTTGGAGCCAGTTGGATCAGCATCTTCAATCGTTTACCGTATGTTCAAAGAACATGGTGTAGCTGTGCCTAAAGAGATTGCTGGTTTGATGCTTTCAGGTTTGATTTCAGATACCCTTCTTTTGAAATCGCCAACAACACACCCAACAGATAAAGTCATTGCTCCAGAATTGGCTGAATTAGCTGGTGTCAACTTGGAAGAGTATGGTTTGGCTATGTTGAAAGCTGGTACAAACTTGGCTAGCAAATCTGCTGAAGAATTGATTGACATCGATGCTAAGACTTTTGAACTCAACGGAAATAAGGTCCGTGTTGCCCAAGTTAATACAGTTGACATTGCTGAAGTCTTGGAACGTCAAACTGAAATCGAAGCAGCAATGCAAGCAGCTAATACAGCAAACGGCTACTCTGACTTTGTCTTGATGATTACAGATATCGTCAACTCAAACTCAGAAATCCTAGCACTTGGTGCTAACATGGACAAGGTTGAAGCAGCTTTCAACTTCAAACTTGAAGACAACCATGCTTTCCTTGCTGGTGCCGTTTCACGTAAGAAACAAGTGGTACCTCAATTGACTGAAAGCTTCAATGCTTAAGATTTTGAGTGTTAATTCAAATTAGGAAAGGCTAGTTTACCTTATATCGAAAGGAGTTTCGGCTCCTTTTTTTCTAGGAGTGAAGCATGTTAGAAAATGGCGATTTGATTTTTGTGAGAGATGAGTCAGATATGGGACATGCCATCCAGACTTCCACAGGCAACTATAACCATGTTGCGATTTGTTTGGATGGGATGATTTACCACGCTAGTGGACAGGCGGGTGTTGTCTGTCAAGAACCGGCAGACTTCTTTGAGTCCAATCACTTGTACGACCTCTATGTTTACCCAGAAATGGATATCCAGTCTGTGAAGGAAAAAGCTTGCAAACATCTAGGAGCACCCTACAATGATTCTTTCTATCCAGATGGAGAAGGTTTTTACTGTTCCCAGTACATGGCAGAAATTCTCCCCATTTTTGAAACCATTCCCATGAAATTTGGGGATGGGGAGCAGGTGATTAGTGATTTTTGGAGGGAGTATTACAGAGAACTAGATCTGCCTGTTCCTTTGAACCAGCCGGGGACCAATCCTAGTCAGTTGGCAGCATCGTCTCTGTTAGAAAGTAAAGAAAGGAATCTTCATGATTCAGATTTTTAATCCATCTCGTTTGACGAGACAGCCATTTTTTATAGAATTGATCCGCTATCTGGACCAGCATGATGATGTTATTTTGAGAGAAATTAAGGCTCAATTTCCAGATGTGGCAGTCGATAAACTCATGGAAGAGTATATAAAGGCTGGCTTGATTCTACGGGAAAATAAGCGTTATTACCTTAATCTTCCTATGCTTGAATCACTCGATAGTCTAGAACTGGATCAAGAGATTTTTGTCAGCGAAGATAGTACGGCCTATCAAGCCTTGTTAGAGCAGAGTTTTGAGACGGAATTACGAAATCAAACCAATGCAGCTATTTTAGTTGAAAAGACAGACTTTGCGAGATCAAAAATGACCCTGTCCAATTATTTCTACAAGGTCAAACATCAGTATCCTTTAACAGAAAAACAGCAGGAACTCTATGACATTTTGGGAGATGTCAATCCTGAGTATGCTCTCAAATACATGACAACTTTTTTGCTAAAATTTCTCAAAAAAGACCAGCTTATGCAGAAACGCCGTGATATATTTGTGGACAGTTTAGTTGTCCTAGGTTATATTGTCCAAAATGAAGGAGGAAAGTATGAGTTGACTGTTTATTTTGATAAGGAAAGATTAACTTTCTACTTGGTCTGATTTCTTCTTTCTGAGCACATTGTTTGACTTTCCTTAGTATTCGGTATAAACTATATGTAACCGGTAACACATATCGGAATAAAACTAAAGGAGACAATCATATGTCACTTGAAAACAAATTGGAACAAGCAACAGGCGCTATCAAAGAAGGATTTGGTAAAGTTACTGGGGATGGTAAGACTGAAGCAGAAGGTGCTGTAGAAAAGACAGTTGCTAAGGCAAAAGAAGTAGTTGAAGATGCTAAAGGTGCTGTAGAAGGTGCCGTTGAAGGTTTGAAAAACGCTTTTAAATAAAAATAGAAAAAATCAAGGGTTCCATTTCCCTTGATTTTTACTATCTTATAAATAATTTTCTGCGATGGCTGCATCTCCTGGATAGGCTTCTTTCTTGCCTTGGACGATTTGGTAGCAATCGGCTCCCTTACCGGCGATAATAACTGCATCTAATTCGTGATTTGTGATAGCCATAGCAGCCTTGATGGCTTCTTGGCGATCCACAATTTTTTCAACAGGATGATTGATGTAGCTACTAATTTCATCTGCAATGGCCATTGGGTCTTCATAGTTAGGGTCATCAGCAGTCAGAAAGACTTGAATCTCAGGATGTTGATTGAGAAGAAGTCCAAAGTCTTTGCGACGACTTTCTCCCTTATTTCCTGTCGAACCCAGAACCAGAGTAATTTTTCCAGTTTGATGAGTTTCAACAACATTGATGAGTTTTTTGAGACTGTCACCATTGTGGGCATAGTCGATGAAGACCTTGGCTCCATTTTTCTGGGTGAGGACTTCCATACGACCAGGAACGCGGGTTGCAGCGATACCTTTTTTGATGTCCTCAAGACTAGCTCCGAGACGGAGGCAAGCAAGTCCAGCAGCAACGGCATTTTCTTGGTTGAAGTGGCCAATGAGTTGGATATCATAATCTCCAGCGAGTTTACCCGTAGCTGAAAAACTAAAGGCTTTGGAATTCTCGATTTGGTTGCTCGACTGACTACCGTAGAAATCATGGTCTTGATCTTCGACCTGTTCTTTCAAGACAGAAAAGTGGTCCATGTCACTGTTAATGATGGCTGCTCGGCTATTTTTCATCAAGAGACGCTTGTGGTAGAAGTAGTCTTCAAAGCTAGGGTGTTCAATCGGGCCGATATGGTCTGGACTGATATTGAGGAAAACTCCCACATCAAAGGTTAGACCATAGACACGTTTGACCAGATAGGCCTGACTGGATACTTCCATGATGAGGTGGGTACGGTCATTTTGCACAGCCTGATTCATCATATCAAAGAGGTCAATACTCTCAGGGGTTGTCAATGCAGACTTAAAGAAAGTCTTGCCATCTAGAGTTGTATTCATGGTCGACAACATTGCAGGGCGATTCCCTTGAGATAAGATGTTATAAGCGAAATAGGCTGCTGTTGTTTTACCTTTGGTTCCAGTGAAGGCGAGGAGTTTGAGCTTTTTCTGTGGATTTCCATAAAATTCCATAGCTACCAAACTCATGGCTTTCTTGATATCACTGACGATAATAGCAGGAATACCAACTTCATAGTCTTCTTCAGCCACATACCAACCGAGGCCTTGAGAGATGGCAGAAATCAGAAATTCCTTCTTAAAGGCAGCACCCTTGACGAAAAAGAGGCTCTTCTCTTTGGCCTTGCGGCTATCATAGCAGATGGTGTCAAATATGACATGGCTGTAGTTGTAGTGATAATGTCCTTGGTCGATAATCTCACGGAAGAGACCATCTTTCTTTAAAATATCTAATGCGGTTTCAATCTTAATCATACTTTCTATTGTAAACCGAAAGTCGTAAATTTACAAGTGACAAGGAAAAGTTTATAATGGAAGATGAGGAATTTTTCCTAGTTATTAAAATTAAATGAGGAATCTATGTCTAACGAAAACAATCACCAGCAGGCCCAGATGTTACGGGGGACTGCTTGGCTAACGGCTAGTAACTTTATCAGTCGTCTACTCGGTGCCATTTATATCATCCCTTGGTATATATGGATGGGGTCTTATGCGGCTACAGCAAATGGTCTCTTTACTATGGGCTACAATATCTATGCCTGGTTCTTGCTGATTTCAACAGCGGGTATTCCAGTTGCAGTGGCTAAGCAAGTGGCCAAGTATAATACCATGCGAGAAGAAGAGCATAGCTTTGCCCTGATTCGGAGCTTTTTGGGCTTTATGACTGGACTAGGTCTGGTTTTTGCTTTAGTCTTGTATGTCTTTGCTCCTTGGCTAGCAGACTTATCTGGCGTGGGCAAAGACTTGATCCCAATCATGCAGAGCTTGGCTTGGGCGGTCTTGATTTTCCCATCTATGAGTGTTATCCGAGGTTTCTTCCAAGGAATGAATAACCTGAAACCCTATGCTATGAGCCAAATCGCTGAGCAGGTCATTCGTGTTATCTGGATGCTCTTAGCAACCTTTATGATTATGAAGATTGGTTCAGGAGATTATCTAGCAGCGGTTACCCAATCCACCTTTGCTGCCTTTGTCGGCATGGTAGCTAGTTTTGCAGTTTTGATCTATTTCCTTGCCAAAGAAGGATTACTTAAAAGAGTCCTTGAAACAGGAGACAAGATAAACAGCAAGCGTCTTTTGGTCGACACCATTAAGGAAGCCATTCCTTTTATCCTGACAGGGTCTGCCATCCAGCTTTTCCAAATCTTGGACCAAAATACCTTTATCAATAGCATGAAGTGGTTTACCAACTATAGTAATGAAGACTTAATTGTCATGTTTTCTTATTTCTCTGCCAATCCTAATAAAATCACTATGATTTTGATTTCTGTTGGGGTTTCGATTGGGAGTGTCGGCTTGCCACTTTTGACTGAAAACTATATCAAGGGGGACTTGAAGGCGGCTTCTCGTCTAGTTCAGGACAGCATTACCATGCTTTTCTTATTCCTGCTACCAGCAACGGTTGGAGTGGTCATGGTAGGAGAACCTCTCTATACTGTCTTCTATGGCAAGCCAGATAGTTTGGCCATGGGCTTGTTTGTCTTTGCAGTTTTGCAGTCTACTATTTTAGGCTTGTACATGGTCTTGTCTCCAATGCTTCAAGCCATGTTCCGCAACCGTAAGGCAGTTCTCTATTTTATCTATGGCTCTGTTGCCAAGCTGGTCTTGCAACTTCCAACTATCGCTCTCTTCCATAGTTACGGTCCTTTGATTTCAACTACCATCGGTCTCATTATTCCTAATGTTTTGATGTATCGGGATATTTGTCAAGTAACAGGTGTTAACCGCAAGGTGATTTTGAAGCGAACTATTTTAATCAGTTTGTTAACACTTGTTATGTTTATCAGTGTAGGTACAATTCAGTGGATACTGGGATTTGTCTTCCAACCAAGTGGACGTTTGTGGAGTTTCCTTTATGTAGCCCTTGTCGGTGCAATGGGTGGAGGAGTTTATGGAGTCATGAGTCTCCGTACCCATTTATTGGATAAGGTTATTGGAAAAGCCCAAGCAGATCGCTTACGAATCAAATTAAAGTTAACTTAAAAAATATTTATAAATAAAAGGGATAATTTGAACATTTCTATCATGAAATGCTTGAATTATTCTCTTTTTTATTATTTTGTAGAATAATTTCTATAGTTTGTAGATAGAGTGATTAATTTTTTTAAAAAATCTATTGACTAAATAAAACATGAGTTGTATAATAAGACAAATATTTAAATCAGGAGGTTCTGAAAATGAAAAAGTCTAAGGCCAAGTATGCAACACTTGCAGGTGTCGTGCTAAGTGCGGGTATTTTGTTAAGTGCCTGTGGAAATTCTAGCACAGGATCAAAAACATATAACTATGTTTATACTAGTGATCCATCAAGTTTGAACTATCTAGCAGAAAACCGTGCAACAACCAATGATATTGTGACTAATTTGGTAGATGGTCTCATGGAAAATGACCAATATGGGAACTATGTCCCATCCTTGGCTGAGGATTGGAGTGTTTCTAAGGACGGTTTGACCTATACCTACAAACTGCGGAAAGATGCTAAATGGTATACTGCAGATGGAGAAGAATATGCTCCTGTAACTGCCCAAGATTTTGTAACTGGTTTGAAATATGCAGCTGATAAAAAATCAGAAGCCTTGTACTTAGTGCAAGAATCCGTTGCAGGTTTGGATGATTACATTAACGGTAAAACAAGCGACTTTTCAACTGTCGGAGTCAAGGCTCTTGATGACCAAACTGTTCAATATACCTTGGCACGCCCAGAATCTTACTGGAACTCAAAAACAACGTCAACTATTCTCTTCCCAGTCAATGCAGATTTCTTGAAATCAAAAGGGGATGATTTTGGTAAGGTAGACCCATCTAGCATTTTGTACAATGGACCTTTCTTGATGAAATCCTTTGTTTCAAAATCTGTCATCGAATTCAAGAAAAATCCTAGCTACTGGGATGCTAAAAATGTCTTTGTAGATGATGTGAAATTGGCCTATTATGATGGTAGTGACCAAGATGCATTGGCTCGTAACTTTGTCGAGGGGGCTTATAGCTATGCTCGTCTCTATCCAAACAGTTCAAGCTTTGAAGGGATTAAAGAAAAGAATAAGGACAATATCATTTATAGCTTGCAAGAGCCTACATCTTATTTCTTGAACTTCAATCTTGATAGAAAATCTTATAAATTTACTTCCAAGACAAGTGATGCTGAAAAGAAATCGACTCAGGAAGCAGTTCTTAATAAAAACTTCCGTCAAGCTATTAACTTTGCCTATGACCGTACGGCCTATGGAGCTCAGTCTCAGGGAGAAGATGGTGCAACTAAGATTTTGCGTAACCTAGTCGTTCCTCCAAACTTCGTAAGCATCAATGGAAAAGACTTTGGTGAAGTAGTTGCCTCTAAGATGGTGAATTATGGTAAGGAATGGCAAGGAATCAACTTTGCAGATGCCCAAGATCCATACTACAATCCAGAAAAAGCCAAGGCTAAATTTAACGAAGCTAAGAAAGAACTCCAAGCAAAAGGAGTCCAATTCCCTATCCACTTGGACATGACAGTTGACCTAGCTATTAAAAAACGCATTCAAGAAGTTAATTCTATGAAGCAATCCATTGAAGCTGTCTTAGGTGCAGAGAATATTGTAATCGATGTTCAACAACTCACTACTGAAGATTATGACAATACAAGCTATTTGGCTCAGACTGCTGCTCAGAAGGATTACGATCTATACAATGGTGGTTGGGGACCTGACTATCAAGATCCATCAACTTATCTTGATATTTTCAATGTGAAGAGCGGTGGAGTGTTGCAAAATCTGGGTATAGAACCTGGTGAAGCTAATGATAAGGCTAAGGCTGTTGGACTGGATGTCTACACTCAAATGTTGGAAGAAGCCAATAAGGAACAAGATCCAGCTAAACGTTATGAAAAATATGCTGAGATCCAAGCTTGGTTGGTAGATAGCTCTCTAGCAATTCCTAATATTTCACTGGGTGGAACACCAACATTGAGAAAAACAGTTCCATTCTCATCGCCATTCTCACAAGCTGGAAATAAGGGTGTCGAATCATACAAGTACCTCAAGGTACAAGATAAAACAGTCACAAAAGACGAATATGAAAAAGCTAAAGAAAAATGGTTGAAAGAAAAAGAAGAATCCAATAAAAAAGCCCAAGAAGAATTGGCAAAACATGTCAAATAAGGATTTTTCAAGAAAAACGATGGTTTCGAAGGAAACTGTCGTTTTTTTATGGACTGATATTAAATTTGTAAGAAAAAATCTAACATTTTTTTATTTGTTTATTGGAATTATGATATAATGAATATAATAAAGTTGTGAGAAGCTATTTTTTAAATCCTCTTCCAGTGTTAACTGAAGTATACACAAGCTAGGATGATTTTATAGGAGGGACGCCGTCTACTGTAAAAGTAAGATAAAACGCAATAATTGATAAGTTCTTCTTTAAGTGAAGAATTCTTAACTGGCTATTTAGTGATTTTTATGGAGGTATCATCATGGGCGCTATTATGGAGTTTGCAACAGAAAAACAGATTGAATCATTTCTCTCAACTTGCCACATTGAAGGGCAAAAGAATTTTCTGATGGCTTTCAAAAAAAAGACATGGTTGAAATCCTTTATTGATTTTTTCATTATAGGCGGTTCCTACTATGTTCAGTCGAGTGTGAAGCCTAAGATTCTGGCATTCACACCTAAGGGAATCTACTTGATGGACATAAGTGATGTAACAGAAAATCATTATAATCAAGTAGTAGAGATGCCTTGGAATCAAGTTCAAGATTTTACTTATAAGACAGTCTTGAATACAGTTAGATTGAACTGGCATTATCAAAATGAAGACTATATTTTTTCTGTGGATGTCGGTCAGGTTAGTCAGCATGTAGGTCAGTATCAATTTAACAAAGACCATTATGACTATTTAGCCCAACACGACTTCTTTCAGTCAAAGTAAACTCTAGCAATCATTTTCACAAAAGAATCTGGAAGATTTTCTGGATTCTTTTTAGCTTTACTAGCTAATACTCAATGAAAATCAAAGAGCAAACTAGGAAGCTAGCCGCAAGCTGCTCAAAACACTGTTTTGAGGTTGTAGATAAGACTGACGAAGTCAGCTCAAAACACTGTTTTGAGGTTGCAGATAGAACTGACGAAGTCAGCTCAAAACACTGTTTTGAGGTTGTAGATGAAACTGACGAAGTCAGTAACATATACCTACGACAAGGCGACGCTGACGTGGTTTGAAGAGATTTTCGAAGAGTATAAGTCTATAGTTTAAAACTATAACCAGCTCTTGAAAAGAAGAAAATGAGTTGATGAAAATAAGTGGTAC
>CAURTW010000057.1:0-9261 GCA_963527705.1 uncultured Streptococcus sp. | reverse complement strand
GGTGGTTTTTTTGTCTCTCACCTAACGGAGCGAGACGGACTAATAGTCACATAATCAAAAAGGAAAGCAGAAGTGCTTTCCTTTTTGATATAACATATGTGCTTTCTATGATTAGTCAATTTTCTTAATCGAAAAATTGACTAATCATAGAAAGAGAGATTTCAAATCCTTGCGTCCATTCGGATTTTACTGTGATTTCGATTTTTAAAGCGTCTGCTAATTGTTTGACTAGATAGAGACCCATACCTGTTGATTTTTTCCTTGTATCACCTGAATCACCTGTAAAGCCTTTTTCAAAGATATGAGGGAGGTCACAAGCTTTAACTCCGCAACCATTATCCCTAATAATCAGACTTGTGCGCCCCTTATCCTTTGACATAGAAATACTGAGTTCGGGCTTGTCAGAGCTATATTTAAGGGCGTTGGCGAGGATTTGAGAGAGGATAAATTCAAAACTGCGTTGATCGGTGTAGCAGATTCCTTGTATGTTTTCTACCTTAATCGTAAATTTCTTTTCTTTGAGCAAGGGATCAAAGTTTTCCAAAAGTTCCTGAATACACTCTTCGAGGTCGACATCTTCAAATAGAAAATCATTTTTTTCACTTTTAACCCTGTAATAGAATAGTATCTGTGATACATTTTCTTGGATTTGATTTTTTACATAATCCAACTTAAAAGCTGTATCCTTCGGCAGCTGGTCACTTTGGTTGTCCAAAAGGAGGGAAAGAAGCGATAGAGGAAGTTTGATTTCATGAGCCCACTTTTCAACATAGTCCTCATAGTCGGCTAGTAATGAATTGAGCTTTCCTATTTCCGCCTGTTTTTGGTAGAGCGCATTTGCGATTTCCTCGAGGCTTTCTTTCTCTGAGACAGTTGATAAACGCAATAATTCCAGCTCCGTATCTATCTTAGGATTGGCTATGAAGGCTTTATAAGCAGCTGATTTTTTCCTTTCTTTTCTTATAAGTAGGAGTGATAGGATAAAAAAGAGTAGGACTGTAGCTAAAAGATAGAGCAGGATGAGAGCTTGAAACATCCTCACGTCTGAAAGCCAAAGCAGAATCGCTGTGAATAGATCAAATACTAAAAGAACAAGTAACCAGGGCAGGTAAGTAGCTAGATATTTAAGATTCTGTTTCATCTGGACTTACCTCTTCTAGCTTGTAACCAATACCTCTGACGGACTTGACTTGAAGGGCAATGCCAGCCTGTTTCATCACCTTTTTTAGCCTTGCAATATTTACTTGAAGAGCATTTTCATCGATGAACTCAGTTGTATTCCACAGTTTCATACTTAGTTCTTCTTTTGTGACGACAGGAGCATTAGTAACCAATAAGGTTTCTAACAATTTCCCTTGATTTTGGGGGAGTATAATCGAGTGTCCGTTGATATAAAGGGTATAGGTTTGTCTATCCAGCAGAAAATTATCTTTTTCAAGTAGATTTTGTCTGCCTTCATAGCGTTTCAAGATATTTTCTATACGTGCCAAAAATCTTTCTTTCTTGAAAGGCTTTGTTAGATACTCATCTGCCCCTAATTTCAGGGCGTAAATCTCATCTTTTAGTTGTTCACGGGAGGTGAGAACCAATATGGGCACAGAGCGTTTTGACTTGAGATTTTTACAAATTTGAAAGCCAGTTTCTCCTGGTAAATTCAAATCCAGTATGATTAGATCTGTATCGTATTGAAGCACTTGTTGGCTCGTATCTTTGAAGTCAGTCAACTTATCAACTTGATAACCCGCTTTCTCTAACAAAATAACAATTTCATCTCGAATCAAGGCTTCATCTTCAATAACCAGAATATGCTTCATATCGGTTCCTCCTTTTCCTATTTTATTCTACCTTATTCATCTCTTTTGGGTTCCATTAAGGACAACAAGTATTTGTTGCTATTTTTCTTTACAATTCTGACATAGATGACTTCAAATCCAGCTAAGAGAAGTACTATCAGCATGGCTGTGATAAATTTCTGCCCCATGGCCATTCTTGCGCTAGCGGGTACTATTCCTGTGAGGAGGGAGCTCACTCCGAAGCTACTACTGATAAGTGCAAGGGCTATTGGCAGACCAAAATACCAATTGATTTGCTTTTCTGAAGATTTACAAAGAGTTTCGTAGTTTGCTCCAAGATGGATTAAGGTCTGGTATCGTCTGTAAGATTGTCTTTGTCCCATCAAAAACTGAACGCCGATGATTGTATTTGCGACAACAAGGAAGATGATAGCCAGATAGATGGTGACATAGCTGGCAGAGATAATGTAAAATAATTGTCTTCCCATATTTTGTATATAGCTTTCATAGCCAAGAGAGGTTTGATTTAGCTTTTCATTTGTATCTGAGATAGCTCTCATCAGGCCTTTTTCCTTGACTAGTTCAGGAGCCAAGATACCACTGACATAGTTCGAATAGTGACCGTCTGTATAGCTCATAAAGGTCTCATCTGGGACTATGAGGGCTACAGAAATGGTTATTTCGCGATCCGTTACAATCGGTAAAGAATGAACCTCTCCAATCAATTTTACATCATTTCCCATGACTTTGATTTGAGGTTTTGCTTTCAGAACAGAGTTGACGAGATTCTCATCGGGGAGAAAATCTTTTCCCATATACAAGTAGGCTTCCTCGCTAGTTAATTCTAGAGGAGGGAGATTGGCAGCCTTTCTAAGTTCATTGTATTCGGAAACTGGTATGAGGTGGGAAGTAGTAGACTGTTTAAATCTTTGGAGCAAAATTTCCATGTTCTTACTGCCTTTTTGCTTTTTCAACTCCTTGATGATCTCTTCGAAGGACACGGACTCGTTTTCTTTTGGTTTCCCGACTTTGATTTGTAGAATCTTTGAGAACTGTGATGCTAGTCCTTCTGCTTCAAGCTCTTTTTTAACTGTATTCACATCAAGATTTTCATCTGTATCCTGTTTGCTATCTCTAAATGTATAATCCAATACGTGGGTTTGATTGCCTGAATTGCCACTTGAAATAGCAACACCTGCTCCAAAGAGGCACAAGGCAGAGAAGATTAAGAGGGAGCAGATGGCCAGTATAGTTGAGCGCTGGATAACTAATTCCTGAATCTGTCTAAAATTATAGGCATGAAGTTTTCGATTGTTTCCAAGCTTGACCAAAAAGTCTATAAATAAACGCATACCAAAGAAGAGTAGGATAGTTCCCAGAGTTCCTAAGAGAACGGTGATTCCCATTGTTATGACATTTTCCCAAGCTCGTCTACTCATCCCCAAGTAATAGGCTGTCCCTAGAAGCAAAATTCCGAGGACGGAAGCAAGAAGGTACACCCCCTTGGGGAGTAGTTTCTTTATCCCAGAAGGAGAATAGGCAAGCAGGTTTCCGATTTCCATATTGGCCGTCTTTGCACTTAAAAGGACAAAAACAGCTAATTTTACGGCTAGGAAGCCGATGACTGTATAGACTAGAGCTGTGGTAGATAGAGAAAATTGATGTTCAATAATCCCTAGTCCCACAATTTTAGCGGTTATTAGGCTGATTAGTTCTGAAATCAAGATAGAAATTGGAAGGCCTATTCCAAGGGCAAGGACACTGTTTCTCAAATCCTCGAGCAGGAGTAGCAAGAACAGTTTGCTTCTTCGCATTCCCAGTGTGAGATAGACACCAAATTCATGTTTTCTTCTTTCCATCTGCATACTGCTTGAGAAGTAAACTAGAAAAAAGAGAATAAAGAGCGTTGCTACATAAAGAATGGGAATCATGCTAAAGAGTTTATTTACAGCGTCACTTTCTATTTGTTTGAGAAAGATCATTACATCTTGATGAGACAAAGAAAGGATGATGTAAAAGGAGATAATAGAAAGAACCATGGAACTGAAGTACAAGCCATTATTTTTTCGATCTCTCTTGCTATTTGTTGAGACTAATTTAGAAAACATTGCCATCACCTCCAGCTAGGGCTGCCATGACCTTTAGTATTCTGTGGTAGAAATCTTCTTGACTTTCTCTTGGATAATCGCGACGGATTTCATGGAATAGTTTTCCGTCTTGGATAAACAAGATGCGGTTGCAAAAGCTGGCTGCAACGGAATCGTGGGTCACCATGAGAATGGTGGTTTCTTCCACTTGATTCATTTCGGATAATTTTTGCATCAAAATGGTCGCATTTTTTGAATCCAAAGCCCCTGTGGGCTCGTCTGCAAATACAATCTTAGGGTCTAAAATTAAGGCGCGCGCAGCAGCTACCCTTTGCCGTTGACCACCTGATAATTGAGAAGGGAACTTATCCAGAAGTTCAGAAATATCCAGATATTGGGAAAGTAATTCTAACCGAACCTTGCTTTCGTTGGCATCGACCTCGTGCAAAGACAAGGGAAGTAAAATATTTTCTTTGGCTGTAAGATTGTCCAAGAGCTCAAAATTCTGGAAGAGATAGCCAATTTCATTGCCTCTATAATCTGCTAATTGGCTCCCTTTTAACTGACCTAAATCCTTTTCTTGCATTTGAATGGAACCGTCAGTTGGCTTGATGATTGTGGCTAGACAGTTAAGAAGAGTTGTTTTCCCAGAACCGCTACTCCCCATAATTCCAAAGAACTCACCTTTTACAACTTGAAAAGATATGCTATCCAAGGCTTTGGTAATATTGGGACCTTTCCCATAATACTTTTTTAATGATTCTACTCGTAAAATTGTGTCCATGTGAAACACCTCCATTTTTTGTTACTATCATTATAATATGAATCAGAGTAGAATAATACTTACGGATGATGTAAGAAATCTTTATCGCTGACTTTTATAATCAGGTTATTGGAGCTATACTTACTATATTATATCTATACTTACTATATTATAGCATGGTTTCAGGGATTTAAAAAGAGGAGTAGAGGTTGAAAAATTTTCCTAATATTGAGATCATAAAAAATAATACCACTGAAGTTCATGATCCAGCGGTATTATCTTACAGGAAAATCTATTTCCGTTCTTATTTTCTATTGTTACTTCATTTAAATCTGACAAAGAATAATTGTAGCAAGCTAGTTTTAAAGAATTCTCTTCAGCCTACATTATTTTTTATCCAAAGATAAATCTCACTATACGATTACTGGCTTTCTCTGTTGCCTTATTAATATCATCTTTTTTCCAATATGGCTTTACATCATTGCCATAAGTTTCTACAAGAGCAGTCGCTAAGGGATAAATGCTATTAACATAGCCTAATTTACTCTTTTGTGTTGTGGATACCTTTGTTCTAAACCATTGATTTCCAATTGAGCGATTGATTTTTTCCTCGAGCAAAATTTTATTTCCAAGTTTATTTACTATTGCACGAAATTCCTCTTCAGAATTAATCTCGGCATCTTTGCGAATTTCTTGTAGATTTTTACCACTTAATGGCATTATATGCTCAATATCATATTTATCTCCTAATAGGAAAGTTGATTTTGTTTCTTTAGCAAATAGATACTCGTTCAAATATACAAGTTTATGTTTATTATACTCCAATATTTCGCTTTTGATATCTTCGTTATCCCAATTATAACGAAGATGATTCTCAAAGTCTTGTTTGATTTTTAGCTCGCTAATCTCTTTATCAGCTAATTTAACCTCTTCTGCAAAAAGGAATGTCTTAAAATACTTACTTGAATAGCCAGCATCTACCAGCTCCATGATTGTAAATAGTTTCAACAGGCTTTCAACGATGATCTCGACCCCTTCCTCTTTTACATTGTCTACATCAAATCTATATAAATAGCTTGAAAGAAAAAGTTTTGCATTTTCGTTAAATTTTAACAATACCTGAACACATGGATATTCGGAAATTTTTTTCCATATTTTAGCCAATCTAATCATGTCTTTACATAAATTAACTGGAGAATTTAGCAAGTCCTTATTTATCTCTGTATAGTATCTTCGTAATCCAGGTGTAGTAACGTTTACAACACCCGAATCACTTACAGTCTCTCCACGTATAGCCCTTGTATAGTACATATGTTGCATTAAGATAGAATCTATATTAGCAATACCATTCTTAGTTAAATCACTAATTTGGGATAAGAGGCTTGTCCAAAGATTCGTAAATTCTTTTCCATTACCATCTTTTTCTGCTATAGCATATAGTTTTGCAGATATAATGTCTGCATCATATAACGGAAGTCCATCAGAGTTAAGAGAGTTGAACATTGTTATGGCTTGCTCTACCTGCCAGCTCTTAATTTCAATCACTTCACAATTATCAGTAAAAGCTTTTGCAATTATATTTAGTTGAGAAGCAGGCAATTCCTCAATGACTGTGTAAAAGTAGTTGAAGTTGCGGAAAAAATTTGTATACTTATTATCTTTCTGCTTGTATGGGATTTTGATAACATTACTTTTCGCTTCATCGTAATCTACAGAATTTAGAATAGAAGAGAGGTCTGTTTTATACCGTTCGTTGATAGAGTAGCTTTCTAAAGTTAGCAATCTTTTACATATTTCTCCGTCCCTTTCTTTGTTAGGTTCATCGGTAATATCTTCAGACTCAACCTTATAAAGAATTCCCATGATCTTTCTTCTCCGTTCTTTTAGACCACGGAGAAGTCCTGCAGAATCTTCATCGTTTGGGGTTTGTTTTATCGAATCATTAATTTTAATAAGTAATGCCTTTAATAATAGTAAAAAGGTTGTCGTACGCTGTTGACCATCAATCAATCCAAATCTTGTATCATCTTCTTGGCAATTAATAATGATAGTTCCAAAGAAGTACGAATCTTTATTGTTGCACGCGACAAAATTTTGAATATCCTGCCAAAGTTTATCGCAATGATCTGTTCCCCAAGAATATGCTCGTTGATATTCTGGAATAGTAAAAATTGTATTATCCTCTAGTTTAAGATAATCTCCAATTTTTCGAAGTTTAGGTTCAATATTTTTTGCCATTTACTTTCTTTCTCTTATTTAAACGTGTTATTGATGATTTTTTATCCGACATAATGATTTTGATTATTTTTTACAGTTTTCTTTTTAGAAATAATTCAAAAGGAAAGGAGCATATGTTTTTCTTTTTTACAAAACGCTGAAGTTCATGCTTCAGCGCTATTATTTTTATTATAGAAAACTCTATTCCCACTCAACTGTTGCAGGTGGTTTACTTGTAATATCGTAGACGATACGGTTAACGTGGTCCACTTCGTTTACGATACGTACTGAGATTTTTTGAAGCACTTCCCATGGAATTTTGGCAAAATCAGCAGTCATACCATCGATAGAGGTGATAGCACGGATTGCAATCGTGTAGTCATAAGTACGACCATCACCCATAACGCCGACTGAACGAACACCTGTATTAACTGTGAAGTATTGCCAGATATCACGGTCAAGGCCAGCTTTGGCAATTTCCTCACGCAGGATAGCGTCTGATTCACGAACGGTTTCTAGTTTCTCTTCAGTAATTTCACCCATCACACGGATAGCAAGTCCTGGTCCTGGGAATGGTTGGCGCCATACGATATGGTCTGGCATACCAAGTTCTGTACCAAGAGCACGAACCTCATCTTTATAAAGAGTATTGAGTGGTTCAATCAATTCAAATTGCATGTCTTCTGGAAGACCACCCACGTTGTGGTGTGACTTGATAGTTTGAGCTGTATCCGTACCAGACTCGATAACGTCTGTGTATAAGGTACCTTGAGCAAGGAATTTCACATCTTTGAGCTTGCTTGCTTCGTCATCAAAGACATAAACAAATTCGTTACCGATGATTTTACGTTTTTGCTCAGGGTCAGAAACACCAGCAAGTTTGTCAAGGAAACGTTTAGCAGCATCTGCTTTGACGATATTCAAACCAAACTTACCACCAAGCATGTCCATAACTTGATCTGCTTCACCTTTACGAAGAAGACCGTGGTCTACAAAGATACAGATCAATTGATCGCCGATTGCTTTCTGGAGAAGAACGCCAACAACAGAAGAGTCAACACCACCTGATAGGCCGAGAAGAACACGCTTGTCACCTACAGTTTCACGGATTTTCTTGATCTGCATATCGATGAAGTTATCCATTGACCAATCACCCTTAGCTTTACAGATGTTAAGAGCAAAGTTGCGAAGGATATCATTCCCGTATACAGAATGGCGAACTTCTGGGTGGAATTGGATACCATAGATGTGCTTGTCAGGGTTTTCAATAGCTGCATAAGGACAGTCAGCAGAAGTTCCAGTACGAACGAAATCAGCTGGAATCTCTGTAACAGCATCGCCATGGCTCATCAAAACAATCTGTTCTTCAGGAGTCCCTTCAAAGAGAGCAGAAGTGGTGTGGGTAAGTGGTGATTGGCCATACTCTCGGTTACCAGCATCACCTGCAGGAACAACTTTTCCTCCAAGTTTATGAGTTAAAAGTTGCATACCATAGCAGATTCCTAAAATTGGAATGCCAAGTTCAAAAATTTCTGGGTCAATATCAAATGAACCATCTTCGTATACAGAGTTTGGTCCACCAGAGAGGATGATCCCTACAGGGTTAATCGCACGAACCTCTGCGGCTGAGATTTTGTGACTTTTTAGCTCTGAAAAAACACCAATTTCACGAATACGGCGTGAAATCAGCTGGTTGTATTGGCTACCATAGTCCAGCACGATGATTTTTTCGACATCTTGCAAATCAGTTGAAATGTTGCTCATCTTTTTCCTTTCTCAAAAGAAATATCTTTTTCCAATATTCTATCACAAATAAGGGTGAATTACCAACTAAACAAGGCGAAGATTGACTTTTTCTTGTTTATTAGGGTACAATAGAGAAAAGATAGAAATGAAGTGAAAATATGCTACCAGCTTATATGAAAATCCATGATCAGATAAAAAAGGATATTGACGAGCACCGTTGGGCTATTGGGGAGAGACTCCCTAGTGAACGAGATTTAGCAGAGCAGTTCGAGGTCAGTCGCATGACCCTCCGCCAAGCCGTATCTCTATTAGTCGAAGAAGGCGTCTTAGAGCGCCGTGTAGGAAGCGGCACCTTTGTTTCCAGTACTCGAGTACAAGAAAAGATGCGAGGGACAACCAGTTTCACTGAAATTGTTAAGTCCCAAGGTAAAGTTCCCTCTAGCCAACTCATTTCCTACAGAAAAACTATTCCCAATGAGCAGGAAGTTGCCAAGTTAGGAATTTCTCCAACGGAGAATATTATCCGAATGGAACGTGTTCGCTATGCCGACCAAGTTCCTCTGGTTTATGAGGTTGCTTCTATTCCTGAAAAATTCATTAAGGACTTTAAAAAAGAAGAAATCACCAGTCATTTCTTCCAAACCTTGCAAAAACA
>CAURTW010000056.1:0-9350 GCA_963527705.1 uncultured Streptococcus sp. | reverse complement strand
CTGCTATTGGAGATGAATTTGGCGTTAAGGTTACCTTCTTCCATGGCCGTGGTGGGACTGTCGGTCGTGGTGGTGGACCAACCTATGAAGCCATCACATCTCAACCGCTCAAGTCTATCAAGGATCGTATCCGCTTGACGGAGCAGGGTGAAGTAATTGGGAATAAATATGGAAACAAGGATGCAGCCTACTATAACCTTGAAATGCTAGTATCTGCAGCCATTAACCGTATGATTACTCATAAGAAGAGTGATACCAATACATCCAATCGTTATGAAGCTATTATGGACCAAGTGGTAGACCGTAGTTACGATATCTATCGTGATTTGGTCTTTGGGAATGACCATTTCTATGATTATTTCTTCGAGTCAAGTCCAATCAAGGCTATTTCAAGCTTTAATATCGGTTCTCGTCCAGCCGCTCGTAAGACTATTACTGAAATCGGTGGTTTGCGAGCTATCCCTTGGGTATTCTCATGGTCGCAAAGTCGCGTCATGTTCCCTGGCTGGTATGGGGTTGGTTCAAGCTTCAAGGAATTTATGGATAAAAATCCAGAAAATATCGCTATTCTACGAGATATGTATCAAAATTGGCCTTTCTTCCAGTCGCTTCTTTCAAATGTTGACATGGTCTTGTCAAAATCAAATATGAACATTGCTTTTGAATATGCTAAGTTATGTGAAGATGATCAAGTGAAGGCTATTTATGATACTATTTTAGACGAATGGCAATTGACCAAGAATGTTATTCTAGCTATCGAAGGTTATGATGAACTCTTGGCTGAAAATCCATATCTAAAAGCAAGTTTGGATTACCGTATGCCTTACTTTAATATCCTTAACTATATCCAGTTGGAGTTGATTAAACGTCAACGCCGAGGAGAATTATCAAGCGATCAAGAAAAATTAATCCATACAACCATAAACGGAATTGCGACAGGATTGCGTAATTCAGGTTGATACCTATCAAACTTCCTCTTTTCAATAGGGGAAGTTTTTGAATAGTTCAAAAAAATGCTAAAAGAGTCTTGACAAGTAGTTGAAAAATGATATAATTTAACCATTCAGAAAAGTAATCATATAAACTTTTTAGAGAGTCTGTGGTAGCTGAAAACAGATAAGTGATGATGATGAAAATTGGGCTGGATGTTATTTAGAATTTGAAATAATAAAAATTCGGTGAGCACACCTTACAGTGCATCTCGTTATTGCGAGACAGAGCGATAGGGAAATTCCCTATAATTGAGGTGGTACCGCGCATCGACGTCCTCACACAAGTTTTTTGTGTGAGGACTTTTTTAATGGAGGTTAGTATGGAAAGAAAACGATGGCGTCGCTTGTTTAGATAAGTGAAGTATTTTAAAGGAATAAAAAGGAGAAATAGAATGAAAAATAAACGTTTAATTGGAATTATTGCTGCATTAGCAGTCTTAGTAGCAGGAAGTTTGATTTACTCTTCAATGAATAAACAAGAAGCTAAGAATGAAAAGAAAGTTACCAAAGTTGGTGTTCTTCAGTTTGTGAGCCATCCCTCTCTTGACTTGATTTATAAAGGGATCCAAGATGGACTTGCAGAAGAAGGATATAAAGATGATCAAGTTAAAATCGACTTTATGAACTCAGAAGGCGACCAAAGTAAGGTTGCGACAATGAGTAAACAATTGGTTGCAAATGGGAATGACCTTGTAGTAGGGATTGCAACACCAGCTGCTCAAGGCTTGGCTAGTGCCACAAAAGACCTACCGGTTATCATGGCCGCTATTACAGACCCAATCGGTGCTAACTTGGTCAAAGATTTGAAAAAACCAGGTGGCAACATAACAGGGGTATCAGACCACAACCCTGCTGAACAGCAAGTGGAATTGATTAAAGCTTTGACACCAAATGTCAAAACAATCGGCGCTCTTTACTCAAGTAGCGAAGATAACTCAAAAACACAGGTAGAAGAATTCAAGGCTTATGCTGAAAAAGCAGGTTTGACAGTCGAAACATTTGCTGTTCCTTCAACAAATGAAATTGCTTCAACAGTCAATGTTATGACTAGCAAGGTTGATGCTATCTGGGTTCCAATCGATAACACAATCGCATCAGCATTTTCAACTGTTGTATCAAGTAACCAATCAGCTAAAAAGCCAATCTACCCAAGTGCTACTGCCATGGTAGAAGCTGGTGGTTTGGCATCCGTTGTAGTTGACCAACATGACCTTGGTGTGGCAACAGGTAAAATGATTGCGGAAGTCTTGAAAGGTGCAAAACCAGCTGATACTCCAGTTAATGTCTTTTCAACTGGTAAGTCAGTGATTAACAAAAAATTGGCACAAGAATTAGGTATTACGATTCCTGAATCTGTTCTAAAAGAAGCAGGACAAGTGATTGAATAATCTGTAATGGAGGAGTTGGGGACATCTCCTCCAATTTTTTACAAAAGAAATCGTTTAGAAAAGGTTAAGAAACAGATGATATTATCTATTATTTCTCAAGGATTTGTCTGGGCTATTTTAGGTCTGGGAATCTTTATGACATTTAGGATTTTGAACTTTCCAGATATGACGACAGAAGGTTCCTTCCCTCTTGGGGGAGCTGTTGCTGTTACTCTGATAACGAAAGGCGTGAACCCATTTTTAGCGACTCTTGTTGCTGTAGGAGCAGGTTGTTTGGCTGGAATGGCAGCAGGCCTTCTTTATACAAAAGGGAAGATCCCAACCTTGCTCTCAGGGATTTTGGTGATGACTTCTTGTCACTCTATCATGCTCTTGATTATGGGACGTGCAAATTTAGGATTGCTTGGAACCAAGCAAATTCAGGATGTCTTGCCTTTTGATTCAGACTTGAACCAACTCTTGACAGGTCTTATCTTTGTCAGTCTTGTCATTGCTCTCATGCTCTTTTTCTTGGACACCAAACTCGGACAAGCCTATATTGCTACAGGTGACAATCCTGATATGGCTAGAAGTTTCGGGATTCATACTGGGCGCATGGAGCTCATGGGCTTGGTCTTATCAAATGGTGTGATTTCCCTTGCAGGAGCTCTCATTGCCCAGCAAGAAGGGTATGCCGATGTATCTCGAGGAATCGGGGTTATCGTTGTGGGGCTTGCAAGTTTGATTATTGGAGAAGTTATCTTTAAGAGTTTGAGCTTAGCAGAACGTCTGGTTACCATCGTTGTAGGTTCTATTGCCTATCAATTCTTAGTGTGGGCAGTTATTGCGCTTGGCTTTAATACAAGTTACCTTCGTTTGTACAGCGCCGTGATTTTAGCAATCTGCCTCATGATTCCAACATTTAAGCAAACAATCTTGAAAGGAGCCAAGTTAAGCAAATGACAGCTATTGTAGAATTAAAAAATGCAACCAAAGTCGTTAAAAATGGCTTTGATGAAGAAAAGATTATTTTAAATGATGTTTCCTTAGAAATTTTTGAACAGGACTTTATCACGATTTTAGGTGGAAATGGTGCTGGGAAATCGACTCTCTTTAACACCATTGCTGGAACTTTATCACTAACCAGTGGAACTATCCGTATTTTAGGTGAGGATGTTACTAAGTTTTCACCAGAGAAGCGCGCTAAGTATCTGTCTCGTGTCTTCCAAGATCCCAAGATGGGGACAGCTCCTCGTATGACAGTGGCAGAGAATCTCTTGATTGCCAAGTTTCGTGGTGAAAAGCGTGGATTGTTTCCGAGACGTCTGGCTAGCTATAAGGATGAGTTTCAGGCTACCATTGAAAAAGTAGGAAATGGTCTTGAGAAACACTTGAATACACCGATTGAGTTCTTATCAGGTGGACAAAGACAGGCTTTGAGTCTCTTGATGGCAACCTTGAAGCGCCCTGAATTACTCTTGTTGGACGAACATACTGCGGCCCTTGATCCAAAGACTAGTGTGGCTTTGATGGAATTGACAGATGAATTTGTCAAGAAAGATCAGCTGACAGCGCTTATGATTACCCACCATATGGAAGATGCTCTCAAATATGGCAATCGTTTAATTGTCATGAAAGAAGGACGAATTATCCAAGATTTGAAACAAGAAGAAAAAGCAAAAATGAAAATCTCTGATTATTATCAACTCTTTGAATAAAGTAGGGAAAATGAGTGAAATGGTTTACTTTTTTTCTGAAATAAAGTATACTATATAAAGTAAACTATGATAACATGGAGGTATTGTGTATGGTTGACAAACAAGTCATTGAAGAAATCAAAAACAATGCCAACATTGTGGAAGTCATAGGAGATGTGATTTCTTTACAAAAGGCAGGACGGAACTATCTAGGGCTCTGTCCTTTTCATGGTGAAAAAACACCTTCTTTCAACGTTGTTGAGGATAAGCAGTTTTACCACTGTTTTGGTTGTGGGCGCTCAGGTGATGTCTTTAAGTTCATCGAGGAGTACCAAGGGGTTCCCTTTATTGAGGCTGTCCAAATCTTAGGTCAGCGTGTCGGGATAGAGGTGGAAAAACCGCTTTATAGTGAACAGAAGCCAGCTTCACCCCACCAAGCTCTTTATGATATGCATGAAGATGCTGCCAAATTTTATCATGCTATTCTCATGACAACGACCATGGGGGAAGAGGCCAGAAACTACCTTTATCAGCGTGGTTTGACAGATGAAGTGCTAAAGCATTTTCGGATTGGTTTAGCACCTCCAGAACGAAACTATCTCTATCAACGTTTGTCTGGTCAGTATCGTGATGAGGATTTCCTAGATTCAGGACTGTTTTATCTCTCGGATGCAAATCAATTTGTAGATACCTTTCACAATCGGATTATGTTTCCCCTGACAAATGACCAGGGAAAGGTCATTGCCTTCTCAGGTCGTATCTGGCAGAAAACGGATTCACAAACTTCTAAGTATAAAAATAGCCGATCGACTGCAATTTTTAACAAAAGTTACGAATTATATCATATGGATAGGGCAAAAAAATCTTCTGGAAAAGCTAGTGAGATTTATCTGATGGAAGGATTCATGGATGTCATTGCAGCCTATCGGGCTGGAATCGAAAACGCTGTCGCATCTATGGGAACAGCCTTGAGTCGTGAGCATGTTGAGCATCTGAAAAGGCTAACTAAGAAGTTGGTTCTTGTTTATGATGGTGATAAGGCTGGGCAAACTGCGACATTGAAAGCGCTGGATGAAATTGGTGATATGCCTGTGCAAATCGTCAGCATTCCTGATAACTTGGATCCTGATGAGTATCTACAAAAAAATGGTCCAGAAGACTTGGCCTATCTATTAACGAAAACTCGTATTAGTCCGATTGAGTTCTACATTCACCAGTACAAGCCTGAAAATAGTGAAAATCTGCAGGCTCAGATTGAGTTTATTGAAAAAATAGCTCCCTTGATTGTTCAAGAAAAGTCTATCACTGCTCAAAACAGCTATATTCATATTTTAGCTGACAGTTTGGCGTCCTTTGATTATGCCCAGATTGAGCAGATTGTTAATGAAAGCCGTCAGGCACAAAGGCAGAATCGCATGGAAGGAATTTCCAGACCGACGACAATCACTATGCCTGTCACCAAGCAGTTATCAGCTATTATGAGGGCAGAAGCTCATCTACTTTATCGAATGATGGAATCTCCCCTTATTTTGAATGATTACCGTTTGCGAGAAGACTTTTCATTTGATACACCTGAATTTCAGGTCTTATATGACTTGCTTGGCCAGTATGGCAATCTTCCTCCGGAAGTTTTAGCAGAGCAGACAGAGGAAGTTGAAAGAGCTTGGTACCAAGTCTTAGCTCAGGATTTGCCTGCTGAGATGTCACCTCAGGAACTAAGTGAAGTAGAAATGACTCGAAACAAGGCTCTCTTGAATCAGGACAATATGAGAATCAAAAAGAAGGTGCAGGAAGCGAGCCATGTAGGAGATACCGACAGAGCCTTAGAAGAATTGGAACGTTTAATTTCCCAAAAGAGAAGAATGGAGTAATAATGGCAACAAAACAAAAAGAAGTAACAACATTTGATGTACAAGTAGCAGAATTTATCCGTAATCATAAGCAAAAAGGGACAGCAACTGATGATGAAATTAATGCAAGTCTGGTGATTCCTTTTACCTTGGATGCTGATGGGATTGAAGATCTCTTGCAACGAATTCAGGATGCAGGAATTTCTATCACAGATAACGAAGGAAATCCAAGTGCGCGTGTTCTTAGCACTGAAGAAGAGCCAGAACTCAGTGATGAGGATTTGATTGGTTCAACCTCGGCTAAGGTCAATGACCCTGTCCGTATGTACTTGAAAGAGATTGGTGTCGTTCCTCTCTTGACCAATGAAGAGGAAAAAGAATTAGCACTGGCTGTTGAAGCTGGTGATATCGAAGCCAAACAACGTCTTGCGGAAGCCAACCTTCGTTTGGTTGTTTCTATTGCCAAACGCTATGTCGGCCGTGGTATGCAGTTTCTGGATTTGATTCAAGAAGGGAACATGGGCTTGATGAAGGCGGTTGACAAGTTTGACTATTCTAAAGGGTTCAAGTTTTCAACTTACGCAACTTGGTGGATTCGTCAGGCTATCACTCGTGCTATTGCGGATCAAGCTCGTACTATTCGTATCCCAGTTCACATGGTTGAAACGATTAACAAGCTTGTTCGTGAACAGCGTAACCTTCTTCAAGAATTGGGACAAGATCCGACACCAGAACAAATCGCTGAACGTATGGATATGACACCTGATAAGGTTCGTGAAATCTTGAAGATTGCCCAAGAACCGGTATCCCTTGAAACTCCAATCGGTGAAGAGGATGATAGCCACCTTGGGGACTTTATCGAAGATGAAGTGATTGAAAATCCAGTGGACTATACAACTCGTATCGTTTTGCGTGAGCAGTTGGATGAGGTCTTGGATACTCTTACAGACCGTGAAGAAAATGTTTTGCGTCTGCGTTTTGGGCTAGATGATGGTAAAATGCGTACCCTTGAAGATGTGGGTAAAGTCTTTAACGTGACTCGCGAGCGTATCCGTCAGATTGAGGCTAAAGCTTTGAGAAAACTACGTCAACCAAGTCGCAGCAAACCGCTTCGTGATTTTATTGAAGACTAAGAGTGAGGATGAATATGGCTTATACAGAAGAGCAAATTGAAAACATCAAAACACGAATTTTATCAGCCTTGGAAGAAGTCATCGACCCTGAGTTGGGAATCGATATTGTCAATCTTGGTTTGATCTATGAAATTCGTTTTGACGGCGACACAGGACAAACAGAGATTGATATGACTTTGACAACCATGGGTTGTCCCCTAGCAGATCTTTTGACAGACCAGATTTATGATGCCATGACAGAGGTCCCAGAAGTAACGGATACTGAGGTTAAATTAGTCTGGTATCCAGCCTGGACAGTTGAAAAAATGAGTCGCTATGCACGCATTGCCCTAGGCATTAAGTAAACATATAAAAGCATGTGAGAGATTATTGGAAAAGCGAGGAAATTTCCTCTTCTTTTCCTCTAGTCTCTCCTTTCTTTAGCTGATTTTATTCAAAGAAAATGATATAATAGTAGTTATGGAAAAAAAGAAATTACGCATCAATATGTTGAGTTCAAGTGAGAAAGTAGCAGGACAAGGAGTTTCAGGTGCCTACCGTGAATTAGTTCGTCTTCTTCACCGTGATGCCAAGGAACAATTGATTGTTACAGAAAATCTTCCAATCGAGGCAGATGTGACTCACTTTCATACGATTGATTTCCCCTATTATTTATCTACATTCCAAAAGAAACGTTCAGGGAGAAAAATTGGCTATGTACATTTCTTGCCTGATACACTTGAGGGGAGTTTGAAAATTCCATTTTTCTTAAAGGGAATTGTGAAACGCTATGTATTTTCTTTTTACAACCGGATGGAGCACTTGGTGGTGGTCAATCCTATGTTTATTGAGGATTTGGTGGCAGCTGGTATTCCACGTGAAAAAGTGACCTATATTCCTAACTTTGTCAATAAGGAAAAATGGCATCCTCTTCCGCAAGAAGAGGTAGCGAGACTGCGTACAGAGCTAGGTCTTAGTGACAATCAGTTTATCGTAGTAGGTGCTGGGCAAGTTCAGAAGCGCAAAGGGATTGACGATTTTATCCGTCTGGCTGAGGAATTGCCGCAAATTACCTTTATCTGGGCAGGTGGTTTCTCTTTTGGTGGCATGACAGATGGCTATGAACGCTATAAGAAAATAATGGAAAATCCCCCTAAAAACTTGATTTTTCCAGGTATCGTGTCGCCAGAGCGGATGCGCGAATTGTATGCCCTAGCGGACCTTTTCTTGTTGCCTAGTTACAATGAGCTTTTTCCTATGACTATTTTAGAGGCTGCTAGTTGTGAAGCTCCTATTATGTTGCGTGATTTGGATCTTTATAAGGTGATTTTGGAGGGAAATTATCGCGCGACAGCAGATAGAGAAGAGATGAAAGAAGCTATTTTGGAATATCAAGCAAATCCTGCTGCTTTAAAAGATTTGAAAGAAAAAGCTAAGAATATTTCTAGAGAGTATTCAGAAGAGCATCTGTTACAAATTTGGTTGGACTTTTATGAGAAACAAGCCGCTTTAGGGAGAAAGTAAAAAGTGAGGTAATCTATGCGAATTGGTTTATTTACAGATACCTATTTTCCTCAGGTTTCAGGTGTTGCGACCAGTATTCGAACCTTGAAAACAGAACTTGAAAAGCAGGGGCACGCTGTTTTTATCTTTACGACGACAGATAAGGATGTCAATCGTTATGAAGATTGGCAAATTATCCGCATTCCAAGTGTTCCCTTCTTTGCTTTTAAGGATCGTCGCTTTGCCTATCGAGGATTCAGCAAAGCGCTTGAAATTGCTAAACAATATCAACTGGATATTATCCATACTCAGACAGAATTTTCTCTTGGGTTGTTGGGGATTTGGATTGCGCGTGAATTGAAAATTCCAGTCATCCATACCTATCACACCCAATACGAAGACTACGTGCATTATATTGCTAAGGGGATGTTGATTCGTCCTAGTATGGTCAAGTATTTGGTCAGAGGTTTCCTGCATGATGTGGATGGAGTCATTTGCCCGAGTGAGATTGTCCGTGACTTGCTATCTGACTATAAAGTTAAGGTTGAAAAGCGGGTTATTCCAACTGGTATTGAGTTAGCTAAGTTTGAACGTCCAGAAATCAAGCAAGAAAATTTGAAAGAACTACGTAGTAAACTAGGGATTCAAGATGATGAAAAGATGTTGCTTAGTCTTTCCAGAATTTCCTATGAAAAAAATATTCAAGCAGTTTTAGCAGCTTTTGCAGAAGTTCTGAAAGAAGAAGACAAAGTTAAACTGGTTGTAGCTGGGGATGGTCCTTATCTGGATGACCTCAAAGAGCAAGCCCAGAAACTAGAGATTCAAGACT
>CAURTW010000055.1:0-9580 GCA_963527705.1 uncultured Streptococcus sp. | reverse complement strand
CCATAAGAAAGGATATAAATCTCAGAAAAACCTTGTTTTTTCAAGTAAAGGGCTGCATTTGTGACACGTTGCGCACGTTGGTTTTCGTAAAGAAGGACAGGTTTATCCTTACGAAGGGCTGCAAGACTAGTCTTCAACTGACTTGAAGGAATATTGCGTGCACCAAGGATATGTTTTCTGTGGAATTCAGCTGGGTCGCGCAAATCAATCAATTGACCCGTACGAATCAAGGATTCAAATTCCTCATTGTCCACAATTTTAGCCGCACGGCGAATACGAAGATAGTTAAAGCCCATCCATGCCAACATTGCCAGTATAAGTGCCCACAAAATCCAAGTAACCATTAGTTCTTTTCTCCATTTTTCTCAATATAATCCAATTCTACCTTATGCTCTCTGCGAAGAACTGCTTCTGCCTCTAGATAGTCTAATTTGTCCATCAACCCTGCATCGTAAATTCGAGAGAGCTCCAACTTCATCAGTTCAATATCATATAAGCGTTTTCCCATGTAAACAATAATACCAAATCGTTTGAGGAATTGCTGCACATCATAGAATGTTTTCATAAGACTCATTCTAGCAAATTTTTGTGTTTTTTTCAAGAAGAGACTCACACAAGAAGTAGCACAGAAATTAAAAAACTGCATCTTCTGCAACTTTTTAATCTGGTGGAAAATAGCCCAACTGCTCAGCGATATGAATCGCCTCCTGCCTGTTAGCCACTCCTAATTTTGAAAAGATATTGGCCAAGTGATTGGAAACTGTACGTTTACTCACATAGACCTTGTCACAGACATCATCAATGGTCAAGCCATTTCTAACCAGTTCTAGTATCTCGATTTCTCGTGGTGTTAGCACCTCTACCATCACTTCATCTGAAAAGATCTTACCTCCTAGATAAATCTTTTCCAGTTTTTTCACCAACTCATCTGGATCTATACTTTTATCTAGAAAGCCATAAGCTCCCATAGCTTTAGCTCGGTGTTCATACATCTTTTTGCTGTATCCCGTCAAAATTACAATCTTACTAGAACAACCATTGTCGATAATCTCTTGTGCCAAGGTCAGCCCATCATCTTGATACAGACTCGTCAGGTTGATATCAATCAAAATAATGTCGTAGTCATTAAAAGCAATCTCCGAAATAGTCGAAAAATTATCTACTAACTGGACCTTTTTAATGTTTTCCGATAACTCTAAAATCATCTTGATACTTTGGCTAAATAATTTATGATCATCAATTAACAAAATTTTCATAACACAACTCCTTATCAATCGGGAGAGTAATTTCTACACGAAATCTCTTATTATTTTCAAAAATCTGCATTTGACCACCTAAAACACTAATTTTATTAGACATATTTTTCAAGCCATAACCTAAGGATTTTTCTGTTTGAAGGCAGTCATTTTCAGAAATGATAAAAATAGTGTCATCATGCACATCAATCTTCAAAGAAATCCTTCCACCACTAGCGTACTTAACGGCATTGGTCGCCAATTCCTCAACCAGACGATAGGCAATTTTATCGTAAGGAGATAAAAGCCTAAAGTGGACAGGAAACTGTGTGACGACTTCATTTTCTGCGTGATAGCGCTTGACAATCCGATTAATCAGCCCTTGATACTGGATGTCTAACTGCTCGTCTGTTTCTACCATTGGCTGATAATAATCCATCCGCTCGCGAATCCGCTGAACCAACTCCTCTGTCACCAGATTGATCTGTTCACCAAAAGCTTGATTGCTACTATATTTATTGAAATTTTTTATCGCCATCACATTTTGCAGGATTTCATTGTGAAGAAATTCGGAGAACTGTTGTTCTGTGTCTTCATTTGCCAGCAGGCTTTTCACCATACGATTACGCTTTAAAAAGAGAACTTTTACATAATCCCTAGCATCTAACATTTCAGCAGAACCAAAAAGGCGAATCAATTCTTCCGAACAAATCCCGAACAATAGTAACATGATATTCAAGACTAAAAAGCTCGTGTTTAAGTCTAAATGAAAGATGATGAAAATGCCTACTAACAAAAACATAACCAGTAAAAACAAGCGTGAAAAAGCTTTTATATAGGACAATTTCAACTCTGATACCCTTTTCTGAAGAGAGTTAATAATTGTTTTGAGATGCAAAAAAGCAAGTATTCCAATAATCTCAAGATACCAGACTAGGTTCATCACTCCTGAGCCCCTCGTATTGATATACAAAAAGAAATAAGAAAGAGGCAATATTAAAGCTAATATCCACAAATTTCGTCTCTGATACTTGAGTTTACTTTTCAACTCTTTATGATATAAAATCAGTAAAATCAAGGGAACAAGGTTTAAAAAGAAAGACGCAAACAAGGACAGAAATAGAAAAATTGAAGGACTTAACAGATACGAACTAATGGTGATTAGTGTCAACACAAAGGACACACTCAACAGTTCTTCTCCTATTTTCTCTCCCAGAAAGATAATAGACAGAGAACTATACACCAATAAAAAAGAGTTGAGCGGATGAAGAATATCAAAAAAGTGCAACAGGGTGCTTGCAACTCCTTGATTAAATATGGATTGCCAGCTAATGAGAAACATCATCAGGAGCAACCAAAGTTTCAACTCACTATACCGAAAGGTCACAATATTGCAAATATAGCTAAATACAATTAAAGCAATAATCAGCAATAAAACCATCTGCAAGGAAAAATCTGTCGAAAAGTCCAGAGGAGTCCTATAATAAATATAAATCATTAAAGCTAGATGATTAAAAATCGTCAACCACCAAAATAAAAGTGAGTTTTTCGAGAGCGATTTGACAAACTGTTTCATATGTATCTACTTCCTGAACTACTTTAATATCATTATAACACAATACCAGAATTGCAGGATAGGCAACTCTGGTATTTAACTTAATTTTCAATAATTTGCCAACTTACTCTGTAAGTCACTAGCAGGTAAAGGACAAAGAGTAAAACCGCTACTCCCAGATAGGTGATATCAATAGAAATGCTGGTATTAGCGAAATTCTCAAAATAGCCCAAAAGAGCGGTACTCAAGGCAAATGCTAGCGGACCTGCGACGACCAGCGGAACCAAGAAATAACTTAGAATCTGTTGCAAAAGAATAGAGCGATTTTGCTTTCTCTTGTTCCCAAGAAGATATATGATTTGATAATCATTAACACTATCCAAAGCACTTGTAGAAGTTTGAAGAGACAAGATACTGAGGGAAATAATGATAAAAATAACACTAACAAAAATCATGACAAAGACAATGACTCCCATAAATCCAAGATAAATCTCAAAAATTCTTCCTTTGGTTTGATAGACGAACGAATTCAACTCTGCTCCATCACGAGTGAAGTAGTATTTTTCAATCCACTGACTCAAGAATGTTTCTACTTCCCGTTTGTCTATATTTTCCTTGAAATTGGCAACATAGGTCGTGTGGTCTTCCGTCAATCCAACTACTACCTTATCTGGTACAATCAAGGTTCCTGAGTCATTTGTAGTTACTGAAGATAAAAAGTAAACTGTTTCAAGTGGCTTTGAAGAGGCAAGGTTGAGAGAATGACCGTTAATCATGAAGGTTTTGGTCGTTGATAGAAAGTCCTGGATCTGCTTGGCAGTTCCTTTATAATTGGCATTGACTAGAAATTGGTCTTCTGCCAAGTCAACCGCTTTTTTCCCTTGCAGTTTGCGGAGATGATTGTAGGCAGAAATTCCTAAAATCGGTACTTTTGATTCAGGAAGTTTCTTATCATGCTCCCAGAGATTACTAGTATCAATCAAATCTTTATAAGTTAAATCACTAGAATAGATAGGACAGCTGTACTCCTCTTTGATGAGGTTAAAGTCAAAGCCATCGGCTTTCAATCTGTCTTTGACAGATTCCTGAGAAAATTGAAACTCTTTACCACGGTAGAGATTGACAGTTACATCATAAGGTGAGTATTTGTTCAGCTCTCGGTTCATAGTCGTATAGGCACTACCACTAAAAACTAGTAAGCTGAGAGCCAGTGTCAAGGTCAAGGATAAGACAGCCAACGTGACCGAATTACTATCAGCTTGTTTTGAAAATTGACGGATTTTAAAAGTGTTTAGTTTGTTATAGTAGGTTTGAGGCAGTTTTCTAAGGGAGACCAAGATAAAATGGCTCAAGGTATTGTAAAATAAAATCACAAAAATCACGAAGACAGATACCAGCAAGATACCCCAGCTTTTCAAGAATGATAGATGGTGATAGTCTGAAAAATAGAGAGCACCAAAACCGATAACAGCTGTCGAAAGAATAAAGAGAAGTGCTTGAAGAACTGGCTTGCCTTTTGCCAAGACAGATTTCTTGACCCCATTTTCTTGAATGAGTGCAATGATATTTTGCTTTCTAAAGGTAAGAATGTCCATGACACCAACAATAAAACTGGTTACCAAATAGGAATAAACTAGCAAGATGATAGACTTGCTATCAAAAAAAAGCAGACTACCAAAGTAATTGGCCATAAAAAACTCAGATGCAATCTTAGCTAGAATGACCAGTAAGATCAATCCAAGCAAGAAACCTAGAATCAAGGAAAAGATATTGACCAGCATGGTTTCAAAGAACAGGGTACGGATAATCTGCTTCTTCTTCATTCCCAGCGTTGCATAAAGTCCCAGCTCTTTCTTGCGCCGTCCCAGCACAAAATTTGTGGCGTAAACGATGAGAAAGGCAATCGCCGATAGAATCAGATAGGAAAGCAAGCCCATGTACTGGCTCATCACCGTCGTCAACATTTCCTTTGCCCCTGATAAACTTTGCATCACTGGATGGCTTGGTAAAGCATTAAAAGCGTAGAGCAAGCTATAAATCAATGTCAGACTGAAAAAATAGATGGTATAAGTCTGTAAATTTCGAAATACATTTCGTAAAATCAATTTTGGATACATACTCTCACCCTCCTATCTGGTACGACTGTAAATCTCTTGCAAATACTGTTCATTAGATAAGCTGTTACGTTCCAAATCATCCATAATCTTTCCATCTCTAAGTAGCACCATCCGTGAAGAGTACTTTGCTGCGGCAGGGTCATGCGTAACCAGTAAAATGGTAATACCAAAACTTTTATTGATTTCCTGCAAAAGTGCCATCAGTTTTTCAGAATTGGCAGAGTCCAAGGCTCCTGTCGGCTCATCTGCGATAATCAGTTTAGAATCATCAATCAAGGCTCTAGCAGTTGCCACGCGTTGTCGCTGACCACCTGATAACTGATTAGGAAACTTATCTTTTAAGTTTTGTATGGCCAACTTATCCAAAATTTCCTCAATCTTATCCTGATGTTTTTTGATATTTTTCCCCTGAATTTGAAGAGGTAGAACAATATTTTCATAGACCGTCAAGGTTTCCACCAAGTTGTAGGCTTGGAAAATATAGGAAATGTTTTTAGCACGATAGTCAGCTAGTTCATTTTCCTTGGCATGGATGATGTCAAAATCTTCAAATCGAATCTCACCTGACGTTGGTTTATCAATCGTTGAAATACAGTTGAGGAGTGTTGTTTTTCCACTACCACTGGCACCCATAATTGCCAGAAATTCACCTTTTTCAACGGACAAGTTCACATCTAATAAAGCATGAACGATATTATCCCCTTGACCAAATGTTTTCGTTAATCCTGTTACAATAAGCTGTTTCATCATTTCATTCCTCCGTTTCTTTATTACTCTCTTATTATACGGTTCCTTTCAATGTTTGGCATGAGTATTTTGTGCAATATATTCAAGTAATAAAAAAACCGATGCCTTTTTCAGGTATCGGTCGATGTTGATTATTTGCGATCGTTTCTTTTTTTCATAAAGTAAACAATCCCTATGACAACAACTCCTAAGACCAGTACAGGTGCATAGAATTCTAGTGTTCCAATAATTCCTTCCATTTTATCCTCCTGTCAAAAAATAGAGAGTTTTATTCACAGCGCACGTTTGACGAAATACATTCATAAGAATATGCAAACCACCAAGCACAGCGCCCCTGTGCTGTTAATCTAACAGCCGTACCCTAACCCAGCAGCAGATTTTCCATCCAATTCTTGGCTATTAATTTCCACAATCCAAAGAATCAATCTCAAAGTTGTCTTGTTTTATTTGTATTTCTCCCGTAAATATAACACCAAATCAAAATGTTGTCAATATTTTGTAATAAAACACTAGAATTTTCCTTTTGTTTTATCTAACAACGAACATTATTTCTCGTACACTCATAGGAATAGGTGAAACACAATCCACAGAGACCTGCTAGTGTCATTTTAAAAGCTGTGTACCACTAGCTTCTGATTGCCCGGAAAGTTCTTGCTTTTCAACCTCAAAACTTAGAGAATCAATCTCTGAACGATTTGTATTTTTAGCCATAAAGTTGCCTCCTTCCTTCTTTTGGATGATCATCTTTACAATAACTAGTATAAACTCTAGTACTGGATAAATAATGAGTAAATCGTGCAAATTTCTTATTTTCGAAGAAAATTTTTATAGTGCCCAATTAAAAAACAGCTAAACAATACCTTGCTCAGCTACTTTTTTAACTTATTTACTAAATGATTTAGAAGTTTCTTCTTAACTACTTTACAGAGACTTGCACAATGCTCCTGATTTCCCTATCATCTTTGGCGATTCTGACGCAAGTGTGGTACAATAAAAACATGAGAATTCAACAATTACATTATATTATTAAAATCGTCGAAACTGGCTCCATGAATGAGGCAGCCAAGCAACTCTTTATCACTCAGCCGAGTCTTTCCAATGCAGTAAGAGATTTGGAAAATGAAATGGGCATTGAAATCTTTATCCGCAATCCCAAGGGTATTACCTTGACCCGTGATGGGATGGAGTTCCTCTCTTATGCCCGTCAGGTTGTCGAGCAGACCCAGCTTTTGGAGGAACGTTATAAAAATCCTGTCGCCCACCGCGAACTCTTTAGCGTTTCCTCTCAACACTATGCCTTTGTGGTCAATGCCTTTGTCTCTTTGCTCAAGAAAAGCGATATGGAGAAATACGAGCTCTTCCTTCGTGAAACTCGGACTTGGGAGATTATCGACGACGTCAAGAACTTCCGTAGTGAGGTCGGTGTCCTATTTTTGAACAGCTACAACCGTGATGTTTTAACCAAGATGCTGGATGATAACCACCTGCTGGCTCACCATCTCTTTACCGCCCAACCCCATATCTTTGTCAGCAAGACCAATCCTCTGGCAAAAAAAGACAAGGTCAAACTAGAAGACTTGGAAAACTTCCCTTATCTCAGCTATGACCAAGGGACGCACAACTCCTTCTACTTTTCAGAAGAGATTCTTTCCCAAGAACACCACAAGAAATCCATCGTAGTCAGCGACCGTGCTACCCTCTTTAATCTCTTGATTGGTCTGGATGGATACACGATCGCAACAGGGATTTTGAACAGCAACCTCAACGGAGACAATATCGTTTCTATCCCACTGGATATTGATGACCCTATCGAGCTGGTCTATATCCAGCATGAAAAAACCAGCCTATCCAAGATGGGCGAACGCTTTATCGACTATCTACTAGAAGAAGTCCAGTTTGATAGTTGAGAATAGTATTAAAATGCTAAAAATATATATGGAGACAAAAAATGAAAAAGATTATACTCGCTAGTACAGTTGCCCTATCTATTTTAGGGTACTCTCAAGTAACGGTCCAGGCTCAAGAAAATAAAGCAGAGTCAGTACGAGAAAATGTAACAATTCCTCATTCAAGTACTTCAAAAATCGAAAACCAAGAAAAACCGAAAGAGAATGTTGAAAAAACAGACAATTCTTCTAAAATTGACGATAAAGAAGAAAAAACTCCTGCTACAGAAGAGAAGAAATCTGAAGTAAAAAAAGAAGAAAAAGTTGAAAAAGTCAAAGAAGGTTGGCAAGAAGAAAATAATAACTGGCGCTTTTACGAACACAATAAACCTGTTACCAACTGGAAAAAAATCCAAGGAAAGTGGTACTACTTCAACAAAGATGGAAATCGACTAAGCAATACAACCTTTGATGGTTATGTATTCAATAAAGATGGAGTGATGGCTGAGAACGGTTGGAACTTCATCAATGGAAAGTGGTACTTTGCTAGTTCTTCAGGAAAAATTTCTCAAAATAAATGGGAAAAAATTGCTGATTCTTGGTATTACTTCGCCAAAGATGGAATCATGCTTAGTAATACTACTTTTGACAGCTACTTACTGACTAAAAGTGGTGCTATGGCCACAAACGGCTGGGCAAAAATCGACCAAAATTGGTACTATGCAACATCCTCTGGAAAAATTTCTCAGGACAAGTGGGAGAAAATCAATGGTTCTTGGTACTACTTTGATAAAAAGGGAATCATGTTAAGCTCAACTACATTTAAGGGCTACCTATTTAATAACAGTGGTGCTATGGCTGAAAATAGCTGGGTAAAAATTAAAGATACCTGGTTCTATGCGAACGTATCTGGAAAATTTGTCCAAAACAAATGGGAAAAAATCAGCGGTTCTTGGTATTCTTTTGATCAAGATGGAGCTATGTTAGCCGATAAATGGTCAGGAAGCTATTATCTAAAAACCAATGGGGCTATGGCTGATAATGAATGGATATTTGATAAAAATTATAACAGCTGGTTCTTTTTGAAGCGTGGTGGAATGTATGCATCAAAAGAATGGATTGGAGCTTACTATCTCAAATCTGGTGGTTATATGGCTAAGAATGAGTGGATATTTGATAAGTACTATAATTCTTGGTATTATCTAAAAGAAGACGGACAATATGTCACTAATATTTATAAAATATCCGGAAAAGATCATATCTTTAAAAATGATGGTAGATGGGTTAGTGAAGTTCCTGAGGGGTTTGTAAAAGGCCAATACAGTAAAACCATCTTTTTAGACCCCGGACATGGGGGAAGAGACTCAGGTGCATACTATTACAATGTCGCTGAAAAAGACCTCAACATGCAGGTATATCGTAAATTACGCAAAAAGTTAGAAGAACTTGGTTACAAAGTTCTTACTTCACGTGATAGTGATATTGACGTAGATTTTATTACAGAACGTTCTCGTATGGTTAACAAGACTAACTCTGACATCTTTATTAGTATTCACTTCAATGCGACTGGTAGTGCATACTCAAAATCTAGTGGAATTCAAACCTATTCCTACAGCGATGAACCTGATTATCCAAGTAAAATCAACCCATACTGGCATAACCATCCTGACCGTATGAGTGAGAGCAAGCGTCTTGCAGCCGCTGTCCACTCTTCATTGTTAGCTGAAACTGGTGCTAAAGATGCTGGCTTATTGGAAAGTAGCTTTGCAGTTCTTCGAGAAACTGCTAAACCAGCCGTCCTCCTAGAGCTAGGTTATATGGATAATTTCGCTGAAAATCAACAGATTCGAGATAGCCACTATCAAGATAAGCTTGTAGCAGGTATCGTGAAAGGAATTCAAAAATATTACGCTGGTAAGTAAAAAAGGGCCTGAGACAAAATAGTTCTCAGCCACAAAAAAGCTAGAGATTTCCAATTGCGGAACTGAACTGCACCCCAAAAGTTAGACAGAAAAAACTAACTTTTGGGGTGTTTTTATT
>CAURTW010000054.1:0-9622 GCA_963527705.1 uncultured Streptococcus sp. | reverse complement strand
ACTACTACCAGATTCGTCTCGGTATTGAAAAAAGAGCCCAAGAGTTGGACTATGACATCTTACGCTATTTTAATGACCATCCTTTTACTCTAAGCGAGGAAGTGATTGGGATTCTCTGCATCGGAAAGTTTAGCCGTGCTCAGATTTCTGCCTTTGAAGAATACCAAAAACCTCTTGTATTTCTAGACAGCGATACACTTTCCCTGGGACATACCTGCATTATTACGGACTTTTACACTGCCATGAAACAGGTTGTCGATTATTTCCTCAGTCAAGGGATGGACCGTATCGGGATTCTAACAGGGCTTGAGGAAACAACAGACCAAGAAGAAATCATTGAGGATAAGCGGCTGGAAAATTTCAGAAACTACAGTCAAACAAAAGGAATCTATCATGATGAACTGGTCTTTCAAGGAAGCTTTACTGCCCAGTCTGGCTATGACTTAATGAAGGAGGCTATTCAGAACTTAGGAGACCAACTCCCACCAGCCTTTTTCGCAGCTAGCGATAGTTTAGCCATCGGTGCCCTCCGTGCGCTCCAAGAAGCTGGAATCAGCCTACCAGAACGCGTCAGCCTCATTTCCTTTAACGACACTAGTCTGACCAAGCAAGTCTATCCTCCCCTCTCCAGCATCACCGTCTATACCGAAGAAATGGGCAGAGCAGGCATGGATATTCTTAATAAGGAAGTACTCCACGGTCGCAAAATCCCTAGCCTAACCATGTTGGGAACCAGACTGACTCTGAGAGAAAGTACAAGGAATGAATAGGATAACAAAACGACCTCTAGCGAGGTCGCTTTTCTAATGATGATGCCCATGCTTCTGCTCTAATTCTCTCACCCTCCGCTTATGTTGCGCATGATTGCTTTGACTGCTATCTACTTCAATAGTGATATTCTGCACGCCTCTTTCTTCTAAACATTGACGCACCACTTCTTTGGTTTCCATCATCTGTTCCCAGTCCTTGATACAAATGTGAACAATAGCATTATTCTCTAGACCATCCATGGACCAAATGCTAAGTTGATTGACACTGTTGACATTGGGTAGAGCCTCTAAATCCTTCTCCAAATCACTTGTCTCGACTCCTTCTGGCACAGCATCTAGGAAAATTTTCAGTGCGCTCCAAAAGCGAGGAATGGCTTTCGACAGAATAAAGATAGAAATAACTAGTGATAAAAGCGGATCGAGGATATACCAGTCCGTAAATCGAAGAATAATCGCCATTAGAATGACGGCCAACCAACCAAGAGTGTCTTCCAAAAAATGCAGGCTAAGAATTGACTCGTTCTTTGTCTTTCCCTTGCGAACTACTAGACTAGCTAGCAGATTGATGCTAACTGCAATGATCCCTAGCCAGAGAATACCTTCATCATTAACGGGCTGTGGATTAAAAAGTTTAGTTATATTTTCCAAAATCACTAGGATGGATCCTGTGATAAGAATCACAGCAGTCACCAGGGCTCCTAAAAGACTAAAACGTTTGTAACCCAAGGTGTACTGTCTATCTTCTTCACGGTTTGAAATTGTTTCTAAAAGGGCTGAGATGCCAATGGCTATAGCATCTCCCAAGTCATGAACGGAATCAGCAAGAACTGCACTCGAACCAAAGATTCCTCCTGCGATAAACTCAACAATCGCATAGCTTAAATTTAAGAAAAAAGCTAACCAGATAGATGTTTTAGAACTCATTTCTCTCCCTCCTTTGGTATAATGGGTATATACATACTTCTTTCATTTGTATTATCTAATAAAATCCAAAGAAAGGATAGAAGCAAACTGTCAGTCATGTTCAGTTCTGAACAGTTTGTCTCAAGTGTCTATATGCCAAAAAGAGACCGTCGAGTCAGCAAGACTAAAAAAGCCATCTATCAAGCTTTTTTACAACTTTTGAACGACAAAGGCTATGATGCCACTACTGTTCAAGATATCATTGACCTAGCAGATGTTGGGCGTTCTACTTTTTACTGTCATTACGAAAGCAAGGAACTCCTTTTAGATGAGCTCTGTCGCTACCTCTTTCATCATCTCTTTGAAAGGGAAGGACACTTTACTACCGAGGACTACCTCGCACATATCTTTTTACATTTTCAGAAAAACCAGGACCATGTTACCAGTCTGCTATTTTCCAAAAATGACTACTTCCTCCGTCAACTCCATAAAGAGCTAGAACACCATGTCTATCCCATGTTGGCTGATGAGTTAAAAGAAGCCCACACTAATCTGCCTACTTCTTACCTCCAACACTTGGTCGTGTCCAACTTTATCGAGACATTGACCTGGTGGCTCAAAAAAGGACAAGACTTTACATACCAGGAAGTTGTCCAGTTTTATCTAGACCTTCTCATTCCTAAAAATTGAATACAGAGTAGAGCTCAGTTGCCTTATTTCTAGGCTACTGAGTTTTCATCTTTTCAACAATCAAAAAAGCCCAGACGACATTGTCTGAGCGTTCTTCTATATAGTCGTTTAACCAAGTTGAGTTTAGCTTTTCAAGCTATTTTTTCAACAAACCTTGTTCTTGTAGAAACTCCTTGGCTACTTGTTCTGCTGACTTGCCTTCAACACCGACTTGGTAGTTGAGCTGGCTCATCTGGCTTTCAGTAATTTTACCAGCCAATTTATTGAGAACTGTCTCCAACTCAGGATGTTTCTTGAGAAGAGCTTCTTTCATAAGTGGTGCCCCTTGATAAGGTGGAAAGAGTTGCTTGTCATCTTCCAAGACCTGTAAATCATAACGCGCCAATTCTGCATCCGTCGAATAGGCATCTGTGATTTGAATATCGCCTGACTGAATTGCCTGGTAGCGAAGAGCTGGCTCCATGGTCGCTACGTTGAGATTGAGACCATACATTGATTGCAAGCCCTTATTGCCATCTTCACGGTCATTAAACTCAAGTGTAAAGCCTGCCTTCAACTGTCCTTCCACTTTTTTCAAGTCCGAAATGGTCTTCAAGCCATATTCTTGAGCAATCTTTTTCGGAACAGCTACAGCATAGGTATTTTGATAAGACATAGGTTTTAGATAGGCCAGATGATCCTGTTTGGCAATGCCATCACGCGCCACCTGATAAACCTGCTCCGGCTCATGACTCACTTTCGGTGATGGTTGCAGCAAACTTTCAGTCACCGTACCAGTAAATTCAGGATAGATATCAATATCGCCTTTTTTCAAAGCTTCATAAAGAAAGCTTGTTTTCCCAAAATTCGGTTTAACAGTAGCAGTCATGCTGGTATTTTCTTCAATGAGAAGCTTATACATATTGGCCAAAATTTCTGGTTCTGGACCCAATTTCCCAGCAATAACCAAGTTTTCTTTCTCATTTTGAGCCAAGAGGGCTGGACTATAAGACAAACCGAGCAATATGGTCACCAAGGCAAAACCAGAAAAAATCGTCCGCAATTTTGCTTTTTCCATCACTTTTAGTAGGAAGTTAAAGGCAATAGCCAGCACTGCAGAAGAAAGGGCCCCAATCAAAATCAGACTGGCATTATTACGGTCAATTCCCAAAAGGATAAAAGAACCCAGCCCCCCTGCACCAATCAAAGCGGCCAAGGTTGCCGTACCGATAATCAAGACAGCTGCCGTCCGAATCCCAGACATCATAACAGGCATGGCAAGTGGAATTTCAAACTTCTTGAGACGTTCCCATCTGGTCATCCCAAAGGCAATCCCAGCCTCTTGCAGACTCGGATCAATTCCCTTCAGCCCAGTGATGGTATTTTGTAAAATCGGAAAAATAGCATAAATCACCAGAGCTGTCAAAGCTGGCAAGGTCCCGATTCCCATCAAGGGGATAAAGAGTCCCAGTAATGCTAAGGACGGAATAGTCTGGAAAATCCCTGCAATCTGCAAAACCCAATCCGCCAATTTCTCATGATAGCGAAGATAAACAGCCAAAGGAATCGCTATAAAAATAGCTAGTAACAGGGTCAAAAGTGACAACTGCAAATGTTGAGATAGAGCTGTCAACCAATCACTAAAACGATCCTGAAAAGTTGCAATTAAATTAGTCATGAACACTACCTCCAAACAAGTCTGCTACAAATTCTGTTGCAGGGGCTTTTAAAATGGTCTCGGGATTCGCTACCTGGCGAATCTCTCCATCCTGCAAGACAGCAATACGGTCTGCCAATTTCAGAGCTTCATCCGTATCATGGGTTACAAAAATCGTTGTCATCCCAAATTCTTTATGCAATTCTTTCGTCAGAATCTGCAACTGTTTTCTTGAAATAGCATCCAAGGCTGAAAAAGGTTCATCCATGAGGAGAATCTTAGGCTGACCAATCATAGCACGAACAATACCGACCCGTTGCTGTTCTCCACCAGATAATTCACTAGGAAGTCGATGTCCATACTCAGCCACTGGTAAACCAACCTTAGCCAAAAGCTCTTCTGTTTTCTGAGCAATTTCTTCCTTAGTCCAGCCCTTCATTTCAGGAATCAGGGCAATATTTTCCGCGACCGTTAGATTAGGAAATAGGGCAATAGCCTGTAAAACATAACCAGTAGAAAGACGAAGATCCCGCTCGTCATAGTCTTTGATGCGCTTGCCATCCATATAAATATTTCCATCAGTCGGTTCCAAGAGACGGTTAATCATCTTAATCATGGTCGTCTTACCTGAGCCAGAAGGCCCAACTAAAACCATAAACTCGCCATTCTCAATCCGTAAATTAACATCTCTCAAGACATCTTTTTCTGTGTAGCGTAGCGCCACATTTTTGTATTCAATCATGTTCTTCCTCTTTTAAAACTTATCTCTATTGATCAAGGATTCTATCTTAGGCAAAACTTCCTTATTATCCCAATACTCCACAATTTTCCCGTTTTCTAGACGGAAGATATCTCACTGGGCACAGGCATCACCATCAATTTGAGTCTGACCAGAGCTAACCACATAGTTTCCTTATCCTAAGAGTTGGAAAACAAAGTAAAAAGTGACCTTTGCTTATAAACAGCTAATTTGATCTATCTTAAACCTCATTTTCCTTCTCTTTCAAATTAGCCAAAATTCTTTCTTGAAAACCTTCAAACTGACGAATTTCTTCCTCTGAAAATCCTTTGTAAAAGATAGTATCCAATTTCTGACTGACTCGATCCCCCACTTCTTTTTGGGCCAGCCCCAACTCTGTTAAAACTAAATATTTCTTCCTCTTATCTTTTCCACATGGACTAATCGCTACAAGATTTTGTTCCTCTAGCTTTTTAATCATAGTCGTCAGTGTATTGTTAGCAAGCCCAGTCGCAAGTGCAATGTCTGTCGCAGTTGCGCAGCCAGTTTCACTATTCCATAAAACCGCTAAAATCTTCCCCTGTTCACTCCGATAAAGAGCTTCAGGATCTTGGCTCAGTAACTTTTGAAAAATCCGCCCATTCAACAAACGAATATGATGGGCTACCAAATGACTATCTTTCATGACACCTCCAATTTATTTCTATATCGAAACGAATAAAGCAATTGTAACACTCATTATTCTAACTGTCAACTATTTCGACTTAGAAATAATTTTTCCCTGTAAAAAAATCTCCCACCCAAGGTAGAAGATTTCAATCTTATAAAACTTAATCCGTCATGTCCGATACCAAAGTTCGATGCTCCAACGGAATACTGCACATAACTAGCAAGAAAATGAAACCTGACTGAATCCAGAAGAGGGCCAGGTCAAAGATTCCGTGTACAGCAACCACTGTAAGGAAAGATAGATAAAGACCGATAATCGGACGTTTCCCCGACTCCTGACTCATATCCATCATCAAGCGAACAGGAGACACAGAAGACAAAACTAGTAAAATAGTCCCCACAATTCCGTAACTCAGAATCGTATCAATATAAAGACTGTGGGCATGTTCATGATAAGGAGCATGTATCCGAGGATACGAGTGCATATAGGTCAATGGCCCTTCACCCCAAAAAGGATTTTGCTTAAACAAGGCCATCCCAGCATCCCAGATAGAAATGCGTTCTTCCATAGAAGAGTCTAAAGTCCCCATCCGAACTCCCAAATCACTGGAAAAGAGGAAACTCAAGCCAATCGCAAAGACCCCAATACTAAGCCAAAAAGCCTTCCAGTTTTTAATGGTCGTAAAGAGATAGATGATTGCTCCAGCGATAATAGCAGGAAATGCAGTTCGATTTTGCGTAAAGTTCAAACCAAAGAGATTAACAAAGCCTGCAATCACACAGAATACTTTCAACCAATTCAACTTGGTCGTTGTAAACAAATAGAAGGCAATCATGATACAGAAACAACAAATAATTCCATAATAATTAGGGTTAAAGAAGGTCACTTCTGCACGATTCTGATGCCACACCTGCATATTGGGTGAAAGAAAAGCATAGTTGAATTTCTTCACAATTTGGAAATGTTCTAAACTCGCAAAAGCAGCTGACAAGACGCTACCAAACAAGACGAGCTGCAAAATCAATCGAAAGAATTTATGTGATAAAATCGACTGATAGTGCAAAAAGAAAACAGTAAATAGAAAAATTCCTACTGAAGCCACAACTCCCATCCAATTTTGTGCAAAAACGGATATAACAGTACTATAGCCAAGAAAAAGAAGTAGCATCGGATGCTCCCCCATTTTCTGAAGAATACTTTTCATGTCCCCTGTGAAAATTAAACTGATAATATATAAACAGAATACAACTACAAAAAGATAAAAGGGTAAAAAGATACTCAGGATAATTCCCAATAAAATCAGCTCTTTACTAGACAACCCTTTCAGCTTTTCAATAAAGCCTATTGATTTCAAAATGAATCCTTTCTCTCCAAATCAATTGATTCAGATAATAGTAAGCTACCCTTTATTGTACCACTTTTTTAGCAATTTGAAAACAAAGGAAACGTTTTCTAAAATAAAAACCCTATTTTATCAACCATATCAAGGCTTCAAAATGTTACTTCAACTCCATTCTCAATTACCCGATAAGTCTGATTTTGCAAATCAATTTCTGCTACTGCTGTTACGGACTTATCTTTATTTTGACGTTTGATTACAATGCTGTGGGCTGTTGGTGTTTCAACGTCAATAGTTCCTTCTAAATCAAATGCTTCTGAACGATTACGGAAAGAAAATAGATTGAGAAGGGCCTTCACCACAGGACGTTGGACTTCTTCTGCTATTTCCTCATTGCTATAGTAATGACGATTAATATTTCGACCTTCTTTGGTTTCTTCTAACAATTTCAAGTCATTTTTTCCTGCTAATAGACCCACATAGTAAACCTGAGGAATGCCTGGAGCAAAAGCTTGAATCAAACGAGCAAGGAAATACTTGACATCATCATCTCCAAGCGCAGAATAGTAGGTTGAATTGATTTGGTAGATATCTAGATTGTTATACTCTGCACTAGAGTACTTACGTTTGACATTCGCTCCAACCTTATAGAGCTCATTTGAAGCATAGTCAATTTCCTCATCAGTCAGGATATCTTTGACATCCACCACTCCAATTCCATCATGGGTATCTAGTGTCGTAAATTGCTTCATCGGGCTCATCTTTAACCACTTAGCCAAGCGCTCTGTTCTGGAACTGTAAAGAGTATAAAGAGTCACCATTGGAAGGGCAAAATCGTAAACATAGTAATCATGATCCGCTATTTTAAACTGAATCGAATAGTGTTCATGAATCTCAGGTAAGAGCTCTGTCCCATACTCAGCAGCGATATCTCGAACTTTGTCCAATAAATCCCAAATATCTGGTTCCACAAAGAAATCATTGGTATCCAATTTCTTCACTGCATAAGCAAAGGCATCTAGACGAATCAAATCACACCCGTTACTTGCTAGATGTTGAATCGTCTTACGGATGAATCTCATCGTTACTTCTTTGGTCACATCAAGATCAATCTGCTCCTCACCAAAGGTATTCCACAAATGTTCTACTGAACCATCTGCAAATACAATCTCTTGCTTTGGTGCACGATCCTTACGCTTGTAGATTAAATCTACATCAGACTGTGTCGGACGATTTTCCGGCCAAAACTTGTCCCAGTTTAAAAAGAGATCTTTAAATTCACTGGCTTCATGTTTTTCTTGATAGTCCTTATAATACTTGGATTGACGAGAAATATGATTAATCATAAAGTCAAACATAAGATAATATTTCTCACCTAAACGCTTAACATCCTCCCAATCACCAAAAGCTGAATCCACTTCGTCGTAGTCAACTGGCGCAAATCCACGATCGCCTGTTGATGGGAAAAATGGGAGAAGGTGAACTCCCCCAATAGCATCTCCAAAATGCTCTTCCAAATTCTCATATAAGTCTTTAAGATTATTTCCCAGACTATCTGAATAGGTAATCAACATGGTTTTATTCCGAATTGGCATAATTACTCTCCTTTTTCTAATTGAAGCCAAGTCTCATATGACTTGGCTTCGTAAATCAAATTCATGTTATACTCTTCGAAAATCTCTTCAAATCACGTCAGCTTTATCTGCAACCTCAAAGCTGTGCTTTGAGCAATCTGCGGCTAGCTTCCTAGTTTGCTCTTTGATTTTCATTGAGTATTAAATCTCTGTTTATCATCAAACTCGTACTAATATAGACTGTGATAAACTAAGTACTACTTTATTTTTCTCTTGAATTGTCAATAAGCTGAACCCATCCTCTGTGTCAGAGACTATAGATTCCATGAGTTCTTCTTACTTCACTGCTCCGTTGCTCATTCCTGAAATAATATGTTTTTGGAAGATGAGGTAGACGACAGTAATTGTTACAATTCCCACAATATAGGATGCAAAGCTTGGCCCATAGTCATTAAAATACTGACCTTGGTAGTTGTACTGGAAGAGAGGCAAAGTCCACATCTTGGAATCCTTATTCAAAATTAACAATGGCAACATAAAGTCATTCCAGAACCATAATGCATTGATAATCAAGGTTGTAGCATGCATGGGCTTCAGCATTGGAAAGATAATTCGACGGTAAGTTGTAAATCGATCAGCCCCATCGATTTCCGCAGCTTCATCTAAACTATCTGGTACACTGATTTTAATATAACCAACATACAAGAAGAGAGTCTGTGGAATTGCATAAGTTAGATAAAGTAGTACCAACCCCCACATATTTGCCAGGCCGAGTTTGCTCATCATAACTGTGATAGGAATCATAATCACCTGAAATGGAACAAATATCCCTAAGATCAAGAGCGAATACATAATTGCAAAGGCTTTTTTCTTGGACATATTTCGAGCAATGGAATAAGCAGCAGCTGGTATAAAGAAAGCTACTACAATCAATGATAACACCGTAATAACAGCTGAATTCCAGAAATAGCCTCCAATCCCATCCGAAACCAATCGTTCATAATTGCTTAATGTAAAAGGATTTGGCAAACCAAAGAAATGATTCATGATATCCTTGGTTGTCTTGAAGGAACTAAAAACCGTTACCAACAAAGGAACAAGTATGAGAATACCACCTACTATCAAGAGGACATACTTCCAAAACTGATTCAATTTTTCTTCTTTTTTCATGTGTAAGACTCCCCTATTAGATTTCAAATTTCTTTGATCGTTTGATTTGGATCAGAGAAACAATTCCAATAATTAAGAATCATGACCACCCGTCAAACGGGTGGTTTGTCCCAGGGCTATAAGCCCAAATT
>CAURTW010000053.1:0-9918 GCA_963527705.1 uncultured Streptococcus sp. | reverse complement strand
CTGTACCGTGGGTGTTTTTACCAGCGTCTTCTTCTAGGTGAGCACGTTCGATACCGATTTTCTTAGTTGTACCGTCTTCTAGCTCGACTTCAATCCAACCGTTATAACCGATTGGCTCATCAAACTGAGAAATTTGGTAGGCTTTAGGATTATCAGGGTAGAAGTAGTTTTTGCGGTCAAAGTGCATCTTTTTGTGGATGTCCATGTTGAGGGCAAGAGCAGCCTTGATACCGGCATCGACAACACCTTTATTGAGAACTGGCAGAACTCCTGGGAAAGACCAGTCAATCACGTTGGTGTTGGCATTTTGGTCATTTCCAAAGTGGGCAGAAGTGGGTGAGAAGATTTTTGAATTGGTGTTGAGCTCTACGTGGACTTCAAGTCCAATGACTGTTTCAAAGTTCATTAATTATCACCTCCAAAAATCACGGGTTGTTGTTTGTGGTAGTCTGTTGTTGTCTCAAAAGCAGCGGCAACTTGGTAAATGGTTTCCTCAGAGTACTTAGGGCCAATCAATTGGAGACCGACAGGTAGACCTTGAGAGAATCCAGCAGAAATTGAAATCCCTGGAAGACCTGCCAAGTTGACTGGGATTGTTAAAAGGTCAGCCAAGTACATGGCAACTGGGTCGTGGTTGAGTGAATCCAAGTCATAGGCAACGCTTGGAGCAGTTGGTCCCAAAATCAAGTCGTAATCCGCGAAGACTTTTTCGAAATCTTGGATGATGAGGGTACGGACCTGTCCAGCTTTCTTGTAGTAAGCATCGTAGTAACCTGATGAAAGGCTGAAAGTACCTAGCATGATACGACGTTTTACCTCTTCACCGAAACCTTGGCTACGGCTGTTTACATAGATTTCGTCAAGGTTGGTTGCATCCTCTGCGCGGTAGCCGTAACGGATACCGTCAAAACGTTGCAAGTTTGATGAAGCTTCTGATGAAGCGATGATATAGTAAACGGCAACACCGTATTTAGAGTGAGGCAGGCTGACTTCTTCGACAATAGCACCCAATTTTTCAAAGTGTTTAGCGGCATTAAGAATGGTTTCCTTAACCTCTGGGTCAATTCCTTCGCCAAGATATTCTTTAGGTAAAGCAATTTTCATGCCCTTGATGTCTTGGCCGATTTTTGAAGTAAAGTCGGCAATGCGGACAGGAGCAGAAGTAGAGTCTTTGGCATCTTCGCTGGCAATAGCGTTGAGCAAGAGGGCATTTTCCTTAACAGTTGGTGCGAAAGGTCCGATTTGGTCTAGCGAGCTACCAAAGGCAATGAGACCGAAACGAGAAACCGTTCCGTAGGTTGGTTTGAGACCAACAATCCCGTTGAAGGCGGCAGGTTGGCGGATGGAACCACCAGTATCAGAACCGAGTGACAAGCGGACTTGCCCTGACGCTACAGCTGCAGCAGAACCACTTGATGAACCACCAGGAACCTTGCTGTGGTCCCAAGCATTTTTAGTGGCACCGTAGTGAGAAGTTTCACCTGAACCACCCATGGCAAATTCGTCCATGTTGGTTTTTCCGACAACAATCATACCCTTAGCTTTGGCATTGGCAACGGCTGTTGCATCAAAGATAGGCTCGTAGTTGTAGAGCATTTTTGAGGCTGCAGTTGTGAGGATACCGTCGGTAGAGATATTATCTTTGACAGCAAGCGGAATTCCTGAAAGGACATTATCCGCGTCAATTCCAGCTTCATCAATAGCCTTAGCTTGCGCAAGAGCCTGCTCCTCAGCGATAGTGACAAAAGCGTTGATAGCTGTCTCGCGAGACTTGATATCTTCAAGCGTTGCTTGGGTCAATTCAGTTGCTGAAATTTCCTTAGAAACAAGGAGGTTGTGCAAGTCTTCAATAGTTTTGTTATTAAAAGTCATTAGGCATCTCCTCCATCGTCTAGGATAGCTGGTACCTTGATATAGTAGTTGTCTTTTTCAGGTACGTTTTTAAACAAGCGATCACGGTCAGTTCCTTCTTCGGCCACATCAGGGCGGAGTACGGTCTTACGGTCAGCCATGGTCGTAGTAGGTGCGACACCAGTTGTGTCGACTTCGCCCAGCAACTCAACCATATCTACAATCTTAGACAGGGTGGTCGCAAAGGCAGCAGTTTCTTCTTCAGAGAATTTTAATTTTGAAAGATTGGCAACGTGTGTTACCTCTTCTTGCGTAATTTTCATCTTGCATCCTTTCGTGAAATGATGATTTTTAGTCTGTTCTATTTTACCATATTTTCCTATAAATAAGGGAGGGATAAGTGAAAAGAAATAGAAATTGAAAAAAATGCTAAAATCCGATATAATGGAGTGTTGAAAGGAATGGTAAAATCCAATGTAGGAATCATTCTTAGCTATTGAAACAAGAAAAATAGAGAATCAAAGAAAGAGAACTTATGAATATTCAAGAAGAAATTAAGAAACGTCGTACCTTTGCTATCATCTCCCACCCTGACGCGGGGAAAACTACTATTACTGAGCAGTTGCTCTACTTTGGGGGCGAGATTCGTGAGGCTGGTACGGTAAAAGGAAAGAAAACAGGGACTTTTGCCAAGTCTGACTGGATGGATATCGAGAAACAACGTGGGATTTCGGTTACTTCATCTGTTATGCAGTTTGACTACGATGGCAAGCGCGTGAATATCCTCGACACGCCAGGGCACGAGGACTTCTCAGAAGATACCTATCGTACCTTGATGGCGGTGGATGCTGCGGTCATGGTCGTGGACTCTGCCAAGGGTATCGAGGCCCAAACCAAGAAATTGTTTGAGGTTGTGAAGCACCGTGGCATCCCAGTCTTTACTTTTATGAACAAGCTGGACCGTGATGGTCGTGAGCCGCTGGACCTCTTGCAAGAACTAGAAGAAGTCCTAGGTATTGCGAGCTATCCAATGAACTGGCCAATCGGGATGGGGAAAGCTTTTGAGGGCTTGTATGACCTCTATAACCAACGTTTAGAACTTTATAAAGGGGATGAGCGTTTTGCCAGTCTGGAAGAAGGGGACAAGCTCTTTGGAAGCAATCCTTTCTACGCTCAGGTTAAGGACGATATCGAACTGTTGCAAGAAGCAGGAAATGAATTTTCAGAAGAAGCTATTCTTGCAGGAGAACTGACTCCGGTCTTCTTTGGTTCAGCTCTTACTAACTTTGGGGTGCAGACCTTCCTTGAGACCTTCCTTAAGTTTGCTCCAGAACCACATGGACACAAGAAAACAGATGGCGAAATTGTGGATCCTTATGACAAGGATTTCTCAGGATTTGTCTTTAAAATCCAAGCCAACATGGACCCTCGTCACCGTGACCGTATTGCCTTTGTCCGTATCGTATCAGGAGAATTTGAGCGCGGGATGAGTGTCAATCTGCCTCGTACTGGTAAGGGTGCTAAACTTTCGAATGTGACTCAGTTTATGGCGGAAAGTCGTGAAAATGTGACTAACGCCGTGGCAGGTGATATTATCGGTGTTTATGATACAGGTACTTATCAAGTTGGGGATACCTTGACAGTTGGGAAAAACAAATTTGAATTTGAACCACTGCCAACCTTTACCCCTGAAATTTTCATGAAAGTCTCTGCTAAGAATGTCATGAAGCAAAAATCCTTCCACAAGGGAATCGAGCAATTGGTACAAGAAGGAGCCATCCAGCTTTACAAGAATTATCAGACAGGCGAGTACATGCTAGGCGCTGTCGGTCAACTCCAGTTTGAAGTCTTTAAACACCGTATGGAAGGTGAGTACAATGCGGAAGTGGTCATGAGCCCGATGGGTAAAAAGACTGTTCGTTGGATCAAGCCTGAGGACTTGGATGAACGAATGTCATCAAGCCGAAATATCTTGGCTAAAGACCGTTTCGACCAACCAGTCTTTCTCTTTGAAAATGACTTTGCCCTCCGCTGGTTTGCAGATAAGTATCCAGACGTAGAGTTGGAGGAAAAGATGTAACTCAGTACCAACAATTGGAACTAAAGTTCCTAATTGTTGGACGCTAGTCGCTATTTGGCGAACTAGCTAACTGCCTTACTAACTACGTTTGGCAAATAGAATCGATTTGCCAAACTCCGTGTCGTGGTGTAAAAATCGGTTTACCTAAACGCTTCACTAGGCAAAGTCCACGAATGGTATCGATTCGTGGATTTTTCCGTCGTAATGGTAAGGAAGCGAACTAGTTAACTGCCTCACTAACTTCGTTTTGTAAATGGAATCGATTTGTCAAACTCAGTGTAGTGGTTTGAAAATTTGTAACTGCTGTGGATGTCATGATTCACAGCTTTTTTGTTTTTAAAATATGAAATATAAGAACGCTCAGGGAGGTAAGTTTGTTGATGTCATGGTCTCTGTTATAGTTTTATTTTTATAGTATGAATTTAAAAGAAGGGAATGTTAAAATAGGTTTGATTCTTTTTGGAGGGGTTCCTATTATAGAAATGACTTTTTCATATATAAATAGATTTGGAACCTCGTATTTTTTTTGAAAAAAACAATATAATATCTTGACTATCGTTTGCGCTTAGAGTATACTGTTAAAGTATGATTAGAATTGGGTGGATTGTCCGCTTTTAAGTAAGAACGAAGGAGTGAAACATGTTTTTTAGACGTCAGAAAGGTGAGTATAGAGAAACCGACCGAGTGACGCGGTATAAGTTGATCAAATCAGGGAAACATTGGTTGCGAGCTTCAACCTCTCTTTTTGGTTTGTTCAAGGTCTTGCGCGGTGGTGTAGACACGACTCAAGTCATGACAGAAGTAGTAGAGGATAAAGTGAATCCTTCTATTACAGGTCTGGATATTATCAAGGGGATTGCTGCCACAGGGGCTGTTTTAGGTGGTACTGTTGCTACTCAAACAAAAGTGTTTGCAAATGAAACAGTAGCCGTGGAAAAAACACTGGAAAATCCAGATCTTTTGGTTACAAATGATACAGTAGTTTTGGGTACGACATCTGTAAGTAATTCAGAGAATTCTGCTAGCTTGTCTACTTCTTTGAGCGAAAGCACTTCGATGTCAGAATCTGTATCTAAGAGTTCGTCAGCCAGTGCTTCGACGAGTACTTCTGCCAGTGCCTCAGCAAGTACTTCGAATAGTGCATCTGTCAGCAGCTCTACTAGTATTAGTCAAACAACAAGTGAGCCGGGTAGTTTCTCGTTGGTGGCTAGTTTATCGGGTGAACAGAGCACTTCTGCGCCAGCAACTGACCGAGATGCTTCTGTATCAAAAGAATCAACTGGCCTTAAAATTGATTCTGCTCTACTGAAGGCAACTGAAATTGATGGGAAGGTTAGTGCGAGCGCTGCTCAATCAACTTCTACCACGACTAGTATCGTAGGAGTTACTGCTGGTGCTATCGCAACAGCGGAAGTTTCAGATAAGCAACAAGATGACAATCGTAAGAAGTTGACAAAACTTTCAGCTGAGATGGGTGAGTACCTAGCTAAAGCTGTTGGTTTACCAAATACTGACTCAGCTATCACTAAGGTCAACGCTGCGGTAACTGAAATTGAAAAGGCCTTGGCTGATCCAACTAGTGATTTGACAGCAGTGGTGCAAAAAGCAACCTTAGCTCGTAATTCCATTGTTAATGCCGTTTTGAGAGCCAATTCAGGCGCGCGTGATGCTCGTAATGGAAAAGCCATGTTGCGTGATGCTTCTCTAAGAGCAAGTTTGGGAACTAGTCAAGGGGATGAACGTATCACACTTAGTCAACCTCAAGTTGACTTTAATAGAGAAACAGGTGTTGCTACCTATACAATGCTGGTGGATAGTCGCGTTCCTTTGACTCATATCGGTGTTAAAGTTGAAGCTGGTAAGGGCGGGCATGTCCAAAGAGCAACTTACAACACATACAATATGGACAAGACGGTTTCGAATGGTTCGGAAGCTGTCTATAGCTATCGCCATGGTGCTGAACGTCAGCTGAACGGTACGATTGTAGTTGAAGTAAAATATGAAAAAACAGTGCCAACAGCTACCGCTAATATTCAGGTTCAAACAAGTTCTGCCCCTGTATATGGAAATACACCAGGGAACTTTACTAGGGTACAGCCTATCAGTTTTTCAACTGGATATAGACAGCAGACGACCAATACGAATACTAACACAACATTCCGTTTTAATGTTACTACCTATAAAGAAGTTTTTAATGGTGATGTTATTGGGGATAACGTAGGTTTAGAAGGAGTAAATACTAATTCAGGCCGCGTTAAGTATATGAACATCGAGAATCGAAATGTTATTCCTGGAGTTGTATATGCAGGTCCTAACAATAATGAAGAGTTAAACAGACCAGCTGTAACTGCTCGATTGGTGGGAACGGTTGGTGGAAACGATGCTTCAGCTGAAGTTGGGACAACATATGTTTATCGTTTTGTAGGACAAAACTATAATAGAGAGGTAGCTTCTGCTAACGTTGGCTACTATATCAAAGGTTTCAACGAACGTCATGATATCCAAAGTGGTGATACTGTTCAGGTTTCTGATTTGGACCATTTGACACCAGATGAAGTTAAGGAAGTTTATAATAATTTTGTTGGAAAACAATCGAATTTAACTGATTTATCAAAAAATGGAGATCTTGCTCCCAATATTGCTCAAGCAAGTCAAACGACCAATCCAGATGGTAGCTTTACGCTGTCTTACCCTGGTACTAAATCAAAAATTGACGTTGCAACAGATGGTACCATCACGGTTACTTATCGTGACGGTTCTACAAGTGTCATCAATGCTTCTTTAGAGAAGGAAAAAATACCTCCAGTAATAACCGTTACTGCGACCCGTAATGGTAAACCTCTAGCTGCAGAAACAGGAGGTATAGCAGGAGATAAATATTACTATTACTATGCCGGTGATGATATCGGTTTTGAAATGAAAGCCGTAGATAATAAGGGAAAACTGAGGGAGTTTAAACTTGTAGCACAGGCTGATGGTTATAGACCAGCGTCAGAAATGGCTCAAAACATCTTTGGAGATAATAGTTACGGGACTGGGACAGCTACTTCTCTATCAGATCCAAATGGGAATCTCGTTGCGACTGAGTCTAATCCGGCAGTCATAACTGCAACTGGGCATATGAAAGATGATTTGACTTATGCTCCTAAAAATGAATGGCGTCGTAATGCAGTAGCAACAGATAAAGCAGGGAATGTTACGATTCCGGGAGACAACAGTACAGGAAACTTCTTTATTAAGCAACGTGCTTTGAATGAGCGTTACAAGTATGAATCAGAATTTACAATAAAAAATCCTGAGTTTACGCCTGTAGTAGATAAGAATAATCTAACAAAGGATGAGAAGGATGCTGTAACGGCTGCTATTTATGCTAAAAATAATCAAAAAGCATACCGTATTGATAGAGTTGAAGTAGCAAATAATGGAGAAGCGACTATTGTCTATAAAGATGGTACACGTAGCGAACCGATTCCACCATCTGTAACAATTAACGAACGTCCTAAGTTAGTTATTCCTTATGACAATCCGAATACCAAAGAAATCTATTTATATCGCAACGAACCGGTTAATATTACCCTAAAAGCGACGGATGACTCTGGAAAAATCAATTCATTGAAGTTGACTACGACATCTGGAGCTGCGGATGGTAATGCCTCTAACTATGGTGGCTTTACTGGTGTCACTCGTTCAAACCCAATCACTTCTACGACAAACCAAGACAATGCTACGATTACCTTGACAGGGACTCTAAATAAAAGTCTGCAAAAAGGGGCATTTACTGAACGTAAACTCGTAACTACAGATAACCAGAATACATCAAATAGTACTGATAATAACGAAGGTTACATCAAGTTTGTTGTCAAGGATCAAACGGATAAGTATAATGCCGTAGCTAAAGTAGATACTATTTATACTTATGCAGGTGAAACAGCAGAGGATTTGGGAAATGCAGCTAACTTTGTTCAACTTGAAGGTGGAAAAGCTTTACCTGCGGGTGCGACAGTTAGATGGACGAATGCGATTAACAATTCGACTACTGGAACAAAGAGTGCTGTTGCGCGTGTTACATATTCGGATGGTTCAACCGATGATGTAACGGTCAACTATAAGGTTTTGGCTACGATTGCCCCTAAAGGACCTGTGAATGATATTCAAGGTACAGCTCCTCATAATGGTAACTTATGGCATGATTATGTCAATAAGCAAGGAGACGATGCTTACCCAAGTGGAGCTAGTCAAACTTGGAGAAAGAATGGTCAGCCCGTAGCAAATTCACCGATTAGTACAGCAGAAACAGGTCGACACAATTACCAAGTCACCTTTACTTATCCTGTTGGTCGTACGGGTGCAGGTGATACTGCTAAACTAAGTAAAACTGTTGATGTTGTTCATGATGTTTATAAATTTGAATCAGACCGCTCTTATGTTTTCACACAAAACAAGACGGATGAAGCTGGTTATAAACAAGCTGTAGCAAATCCTAAAGAAGCTGTTACAAGAGTATCAGGAACTCCAGATTTTAATGCAACAAATACTAATTACAAGTGGGTTGATGGGGTTCCGTCACTTACGACAGTTGGAACCTTTACCAAACAAGTGGAGGTAGAGTTACCTCTAGACTCAACAGGTGTCAGAGTTAAACAAAATGTCCCTGTTACTGTGAGGGTAAATCCACAAGCACCTGAAATAGCAGATGATTCTGTCAATGAAAAAGGTGGTTTGCCAAACCGTTCGATTGTGGTAACGAATGTAACTCCAGGAGCGACAGTAACGTTGACGATTGATGGTCAGACAATTCCAAAACAAGCAACAGGAACAAGTGTGACATTTGGACCGTCTGATTTGAAACGGGTTACTGATACCAATAATGGCTTGTTGCCTACAGGCGATGTAACAGTTAAACAAGAGAAGGTTGTAACGACTCCTGCTGGAGGAACTGAGACTCTAACTTCTGCCACAACTTCTAAGACAATTACTAAGGAAACTGAAAAACCAAATGTAGAAGTTGTTCTTCAAGTCAAAAATGGGGACAAATGGGTTGATCAACCTAAGAAAGCTGTTCGTAATGATGCTAATGACGAAAACGGACGTACTGCTAGTGGATATGAACTTTACGCTGGGGATGAATATCGATTTGTTGTGAAAACTACGGATAACAGTGGTAAGATTCGTAATCTAGAAGTATGGGATGGTAGGACTGTCACAACTAACATGACAGATACTAATCATAATTCTAATGGAAAGATTACCAATATCACTGGAGATTCGAGAGAGGCTACTTCTACGAAGCCAGCTACGTTGACAATTGAAGGTACATACAACGCAAATCAAAGATATGAACCAGGAAATATTTGGTCACGTGAGATTCGTACAAAAGACCTTTCTGAAAATGAAAATAGAGACACTACATTTAAAATTGTACAAGGGAAATTAAGTGAAAAATTCCCAGGTAAAGTGCCAGCGACAGTTCAAGTAAGTAATACGACAACTCCATCAGAAGATGATAAACAAAAGATTCTTGCAGCGGTAAAAGCATCAAATCCACAAGATGCAAACCGTATACAAGACTATGAAATATCAAATGATGGTACTGTGACCATTACTTATAAGGATGGTACAACGAATACAGTAAAACCAGACTTATCTGACTCGGACTATAGATCGAAATCAGCAAGCGCATCAGCTAGCCAGTCCGCGTCAACAAGTGCGAGCCAATCAGCAAGCACATCAGCAAGCCAGTCCGCATCGACAAGTGCGAGCCAATCAGCAAGCACATCAGCTAGCCAGTCGGCATCGACAAGTGCGTCAGCTTCAGCGTCAACAAGCGCATCAGCTTCAGCAAGCACTAGCGCATCAGCTTCGGCCTCAACAAGCGCGTCAGCTTCAGCAAGTACAAGTGCATCAGCCTCAGCGTCAACAAGCGCATCAGCTTCAGCAAGTACAAGCGCATCAGCCTCAGCGTCAACAAGCGCATCAGCTTCAGCAAG
>CAURTW010000052.1:0-9939 GCA_963527705.1 uncultured Streptococcus sp. | reverse complement strand
CTTGATGCAAACCTAGTTCATAAGCACAGACACTTAAAACAAGTGCAGCTGCTGACCCAGCTAGATATTTTTTATTGATTTTCATAATCTCCTCATTTCAATTCTTCTGCTAAAACACTCATATTTTCTTCAAGATTTTCTAGATAAGTCTTGTCATTTTGGGGGTCTGCCTCTAAAGGATTCAGAGTTTTAAGCCCCACACCTGTTGATTTGACAAGAGTTTCAGCTACTTTTGAAGAAGCATTACTTTCTGTAAAAATCGTTTTAACCTTATAGGTCTTAACAAATTCCTGAATTTCTGTTAGTTGTCTTGGACTTGGTTCTTGTTCAGGAGAGATACCTGCAATACCAAGCTGATTAAGTCCAAATCGCTTAGCAAGATAAGAAAAGGCTGTATGTTGTGTTACAAATGTTTTCTGACTCGCTTTTTCAAATTTAGGCTGGAATTTCTTAGTCAATTCTTGAGCTTTTTTGATAAAGGCTTGCGCATTTTTCTGGTAAGTTTCTTTATGCTCACTATCCACCTCTGAAAGTTTATCAGCGATAATCTGAGCTTCTTCGCCAGCTTTTTCAGGATCTAGCCAAGTGTGAGGGTCATAGAGCGTTTTTTCATCAACTCCATCCCCTGCTTCCACATCTTCTAGCCCTGGGACGCGATCTAAAGTCATTCCCTCTGAAGCCTCTAAAACCTTAACTTTAGATTTTTTTAGATTGGGATCTAAACTTCCTGCCCAAGATTCGAGCGTATGAGAATGGTAAACAAAGACATCTGCATCATAGATGGCTGCGATATCATTTGCTGAAGGTTCAAAGGAGTGAATTCCGCTACTTGACTGAATCATTCGAACATCATTCAAGTCACCAGATACTTCCTTAACCATAGCGTAGATAGGATAGAAACTGGTCACAATTTTCATCCCTTTACCTGACTGGCTTTCCTTTTGGCCACAAGCAGCTAAACACAAAAGAAAGACACTTAACAACACTAAAAACAAATTTTGTTTCTTCATAAAAACTCCTTAACTAGTTATTTAACTAGTTAATATTCTACTCCAATTTTTTTTATTGTCAAGCATTTTATGAACTAGTTAATAGATTTTCTGATTTTAAACTATAAAAAAACCTTGCAACTAAGTTGCAAGGACTTTTCGATTAATCAAAGTTAACGTATTCTTTTTGAAGTTCAAGAACTTCTTCCATTGTTGAACACTCTGTAAGGGCACGGTTAGCGTACTCTTCCATCTTAGCAGTATCCAATTTCTTCATCAAGCTACGTGTACGAAGTACAGATGTTGCTGACATAGAGAACTCATCCAAGCCCATTCCGACAAGAAGTGGAACAGCTTGTTGGTCACCAGCCATCTCACCACACATACCAGCCCATTTACCTTCAGCGTGAGCTGCCTTGATAACGTTGTTGATCAAGCGAAGGATTGATGGGTTATATGGTTGGTAAAGGTATGAAACTTGTTCGTTCATACGGTCTGCTGCCATTGTGTATTGGATCAAGTCGTTTGTACCAATTGAGAAGAAGTCAACTTCTTTAGCAAATTGGTCTGCAAGCATCGCTGCTGCAGGAATTTCAATCATGATACCAACTTGGATATCATCCGCAACTGCAACTCCTTCAGCAAGAAGGTTTGCTTTTTCTTCATCAAAGACTGCTTTAGCTGCACGGAATTCTTTCAATAGGGCAACCATTGGGAACATGATACGCAATTGACCATGAACAGAAGCACGAAGAAGAGCACGGATCTGTGTGCGGAACATAGCATCTCCAGTTTCGGCAATAGAGATACGAAGGGCACGGAATCCAAGGAATGGGTTCATTTCGTGTGGCATATCGAAGTAAGGAAGTTCCTTATCTCCGCCGATATCCATTGTACGAACAACGACTGGTTTACCATTCATTCCCTCAAGAACAGCCTTGTATGCTTCATACTGCTCATCTTCTGTTGGGAAGTCTTGAGAGTCCATGTACAAGAACTCTGTACGGTAAAGTCCAACCGCTTCTGCACCGTTGTTGTTAACACCTTCAACGTCTTTTGGAGTACCGATGTTAGCAGCTAACTCAAAGTGTTTACCGTCAGCAGTCACTGTTTGAGCATCTTTCAAAAGTGCCCATTCAGCTTTTTGTTTAGCATAAGCTTCACCAGCTGCTTTAAATTCTGCCGCTTGTTCATCTGTTGGGTTGATAATCACTTCACCAGTAATTCCGTTAACGGCAAGGATATCACCGTCTTTCACTACTTCAGTGATGTTGTTTGTTCCCAATACAGCTGCAATTTCAAGTGTACGTGCCATGATAGCTGAGTGGCTTGTACGTCCACCGATATTTGTTACAAAAGCTTTTACAAAGTTTTTGTCCAATTGAGCTGTATCAGATGGTGTCAAGTCATGCGCAATCACGATTACTTCTTCATTGATAGAAGCTGGGTTTGGCAATTTCTTACCAAGAAGGTTTGCCAATACACGTTTTGTCACGTCGCGGATATCCGCTGCACGTTCTTGCATGTATGGGTTGTCTTCCATACCTTCAAAGATAGTGATGAACATGTCAGTCACTTCTTTAAGACCTGCTTCTGCATTGACTTTCTTAGCACGGATTGTTTCTTTAATCTGACCAATCAATTCTGGGTCAGAAAGAACCATCAAATGAGCGTCAAAAACTTGAGCCGCTTCTTCACCAAGCGTACCTACAGCTTTCTCACGGATAAGAGAAAGCTCGTTTTGAGAAGCTTCAAGAGCTACATCCAAACGAGCCTCTTCTGCGTTTGTATCTTCGACTGAAATAGTCTCGAATGACAAATCCGGTTGAACGAGTAGATATGCTTTTGCAACTGCAACACCGTCAGATGCTGCGATTCCTTTAAGCATTTCTGTCATTTTCCTTATGCCAATCCTTCTTTTTCCATAGTTTCAGTGATAGCAGCGATTGCGTCGTCAGCATCTGCACCTTCAGCTGAAATTGTAACGTCAGCACCTTGGCCAACACCAAGACTCATAACACCCATGATAGATTTAAGATTTACTGATTTACCTTTGTATTCAAGAGTGATATCTGAAGCAAATTTGCTAGCTGTTTGAACCAACAATGTTGCTGGACGTGCGTGAATACCTGTTTCTGCCACTACGTGGAAATCTTTAGAAGCCATAGTTTGACTCTCCTTTTGTTCTTTCTTTTTTGAGTTATATGTGATAACCCTTACAATTTGGTATTATATCATCTTCTAGGATTTTTTTCAAGCATTTTATGGGATTTATTCAATTTCCTTTCAGATAACTTGCTGAAAATCTTCTATATTTATTGACAAAACACAGGATATAGTTTTCCAAAAAACAACTTATAGGATAATTATCATCATTTTACAAAATAAACACTACATATTGTGTTTTGTGAGCTTGAGCAGAAAAATAGACCACTATATTTAGTTTTAAATCATTGACAAAAATTTATTTTCTGATATACTAAGAAAGTAATCTATTTTGAAAGAGGAGTTACACAATGGTAACCGTTTATTCTAAAAACAACTGTGTCCAATGTAAGATGACCAAACGTTTCTTGGACAGTAATAATGTCGCTTATCGTGAAATCAATCTTGATGAGCAACCTGAGTACATCGATCAAGTTAAAGAGCTCGGTTTCAGCGCAGCTCCTGTTATCCAAACACCAACTGAAGTCTTTTCAGGCTTCCAACCAGGAAAACTGAAACAATTAGCATAATCTTAGTACATCATCCAGAAGAGATTGCTTCTAGGGCTAACTTAGAGGCCTTTCTTTTGTAATTAGATAAGGGAAATTTTATGGGATTAAAACATCTTGAGGACGTGACCTACTTCCGTCTCAATAACGAAATCAACCGTCCTGTTAATGGACAAATCATGCTTCATAAAGATAAGGAAGCCTTGGATGCCTTCTTTAAAGAAAATGTAGTTCCAAACACTATGGTTTTTGATTCAATCAAGGATAAAATCAACTACCTCATTGAACACAACTACATCGAAACAGCCTTTATCAAGAAATACCGTCCAGAATTTTTGGAAGAATTGTCTCAATTTATCAAAGATCAAAATTTCCAATTCAAGTCTTTCATGGCTGCCTATAAGTTTTACAATCAATACGCCTTAAAGACAAACGACGGCGAATATTATCTTGAAAGTATGGAAGACCGCGTCTTCTTTAACGCCCTTTATTTCGCTGATGGCAATGAAGCTGTTGCAATCGATATTGCCAATGAAATCATCCACCAACGCTACCAACCTGCTACTCCTTCCTTCTTGAATGCTGGACGTGCTCGTCGTGGGGAGTTGGTATCTTGCTTCTTGATCCAAGTAACGGATGACATGAACTCTATCGGACGTTCTATCAACTCAGCTCTTCAACTTTCACGTATCGGTGGTGGTGTGGGAATTTCCCTCAGCAACCTTCGTGAAGCTGGTGCACCTATCAAAGGCTATGAAGGAGCCGCTTCAGGTGTCGTTCCTGTTATGAAGCTTTTCGAAGATAGCTTCTCTTACTCAAACCAATTGGGACAACGTCAAGGTGCTGGTGTTGTCTATCTCAACGTCTTTCACCCAGATATCATCGCCTTTCTTTCAACTAAGAAAGAAAACGCCGATGAAAAAGTTCGTGTAAAGACCCTTTCACTTGGTGTTGTAGTACCCGATAAATTCTACGAATTAGCACGTAAAAATGAAGAAATGTATCTCTTCAGTCCATACTCAGTAGAGCTTGAATACGGTGTGCCATTTAACTACATCGACATCACTGAAAAATACGATGAGCTAGTCGCAAATCCAAATATCCGCAAGACAAAAATCAAGGCGCGTGATTTGGAAACTGAAATCTCTAAATTGCAACAAGAGTCTGGCTACCCTTATGTAGTCAACATTGATACGGCTAACCGTGCGAACCCTGTTGATGGTAAGATTATCATGAGTAACTTGTGTTCTGAGATTCTTCAAGTTCAAGAACCAAGCTTGATCAACGATGCTCAAGAATTCCTTCAAATGGGAACAGATGTTTCATGTAACCTTGGTTCAACCAACGTAGTCAACATGATGACTTCACCTGACTTTGGTCGTTCTATCCGTGCTATGGTTCGTGCCCTTACTTTCGTTACAGATAGTTCACACATCGTAGCTGTTCCTACCATCGACCACGGAAATAGCCAAGCTCATACCTTTGGTCTTGGTGCCATGGGACTTCACAGCTACCTTGCCCAACAATTGATTGAATATGGGTCACCTGAGTCTGTTGAGTTTACTAGCATCTACTTTATGCTTATGAACTACTGGACTTTAGTTGAGTCAAACAATATTGCGCGTGAACGTGGTATCACCTTCCACAACTTTGAAAAATCAGACTATGCTAACGGAAGTTACTTTGACAAGTATGTGACTGGCGAGTTTGTTCCAAAATCAGACCGTGTTAAAGAACTCTTCAAAGATGTCTTTATTCCGAGTGCTGCTGACTGGGCTGAACTTCGCGACAAGGTTCAAGCAGATGGTCTTTACCACCAAAACCGCCTTGCTGTAGCGCCAAATGGTTCTATCAGCTATATCAACGACGTTTCTGCTTCTATCCACCCGATTACGCAACGTATCGAAGAACGCCAAGAAAAGAAAATCGGTAAAATCTACTATCCTGCTGCGGGCTTGTCAACAGAAACCATTCCTTACTACACTTCTGCTTATGACATGGATATGCGAAAAGTCATCGATGTTTACGCTGCTGCAACAGAGCACGTGGATCAAGGACTTTCACTCACTCTCTTCATGCGTAGTGATATTCCAAAAGGTCTTTACGAATGGAAGAAAGAAAACAAACAAACGACACGTGACTTATCTATCCTTCGTAACTATGCCTTTAACAAGGGTATCAAGTCTATCTACTACGTCCGTACCTTTACAGATGACGGTGGAGAAGTCGGTGCCAACCAATGTGAAAGCTGTGTGATTTAATCTTTGCTTGAGAAAACTACATTTTCTCAAATTAGTGATTTATTCACCCTGCTAAACTAAACAGGAATAAGCATATATACTATGAAATAACAAAAAGTCGGACTTCCGACTTTTTGTGCGATACTCCTCTAGGATTATGATAAAATAGAAATAATTGTGAGTTCGCAATACTAAACACAGAAAGAGATTTCAAATGGAAACTTACTACAAAGCCATTAACTGGAATGCCATCGAAGATGTCATCGACAAATCAACTTGGGAAAAGCTGACAGAGCAATTCTGGCTCGACACTCGTATTCCCTTGTCAAATGACTTGGATGACTGGAGAAAGTTATCAAATGTAGAAAAAGACTTGGTTGGAAAAGTCTTTGGTGGTTTAACACTTCTCGACACTATGCAATCTGAAACTGGGGTTCAAGCCCTTCGCGCGGACATCCGTACACCACATGAGGAAGCTGTTTTCAATAACATCCAATTTATGGAATCTGTCCACGCAAAATCTTACTCTTCAATCTTCTCTACATTGAATACTAAAGCTGAGATTGAAGAAATTTTCGAATGGACCAATACCAATCCTTATCTGCAAAAGAAGGCTGAGATTGTCAACGAAATCTACCTAAACGGTAGCCCACTTGAAAAGAAAGTTGCCAGTGTCTTCCTCGAAACCTTCCTCTTCTATTCAGGTTTCTTCACTCCCCTCTACTATCTTGGTAACAACAAACTAGCCAACGTCGCTGAAATCATTAAATTGATCATTCGTGATGAGTCTGTTCACGGAACCTACATCGGATATAAATTCCAACTCGGTTTCAATGAATTGCCTGAAGAAGAGCAAGAAAAACTCAAAGAATGGATGTACGACCTGCTCTATACCCTCTACGAGAACGAAGAGGGCTATACAGAAAGCCTCTATGACGGTGTTGGTTGGACCGAGGAAGTTAAAACCTTCCTTCGCTACAATGCCAATAAGGCCCTTATGAATCTGGGACAAGATCCACTCTTCCCAGATTCAGCTGATGATGTCAATCCTATCGTCATGAACGGTATTTCAACAGGAACTTCTAACCACGACTTCTTCTCTCAAGTCGGAAATGGTTACCTCCTTGGTGAAGTTGAAGCCATGCAAGACGATGACTACAACTACGGTTTGGACTAAGGTCATCTATTTTATAAGTGATAAAAAACATCATGGTTTGTTTAAAACAACCATGATGTTTTTGTTTTTGTTTTCTTTTGTTTTTTAAATTGATTGATTGAATACTTTATGATAAAATAGTAATAGAAATAGAGGTGATAACGATGTTAAAGCAGGAAAAACTAGATAATATTCTAGAAACGGTAAATACAAAGGGAACTATTACTGTAAAAGAAATTATGACTCGCTTGGATGTATCAGATATGACTGCTAGACGCTACTTGCAAGAGTTGGCAGACAAGGATCTACTTGTTCGGGTGCACGGGGGAGCTGAAAAAATTCGCACAGGTTCTATTTTAAATAATGAACGTTCCAATATTGAAAAACAAAGTTTACAAATCGCAGAAAAACAAGAAATCAGCCGTTTTGCGGGTCATTTAATTGATGAGGGTGAAACTATTTTTATCGGCCCTGGTACGACCTTGGAATCTTTTGCCCGTGAACTTCCAATCGATAATATTCGTGTTGTAACAAACAGTTTACCAGTCTTTCTCATCCTAAACGAACGAAAACTAACAGATTTGATTTTAATCGGTGGAAACTATCGCTCTATTACTGGAGCCTTTGTGGGAACACTAACCTTGCAAAACTTGGCCAATCTACAATTTTCTAAAGCCTTCGTTAGCTGTAATGGTATTAAGGACAATGCGATTGCGACCTTCAGCGAAGAGGAAGGTGAATCCCAACGCATCGCCCTCAATAATTCCAATAAAAAATACTTACTAGCTGACAATAGTAAGTTCAATAAATTTGATTTTTATACCTTCTATAATATCTCTGATATTGATACCATCGTTTCCGATTCTAAACTGAGCAAAGAAACCTTCGACCAACTTTCGAAACAAACAAAAATTATTCTTTCTAAACCATAAAACTGAGGATTGATAAAAATATAAAATGCGTCATATCAAGAAAATAAGAATCTTGATATGACGCATTTTTTGATGAAGATTTTTACAAAGAGTTTCCTAGATTCTTTATGATTGTTGAAACGGCATAAAATCTGAATCAAAGGAGATATTATCTCGTTCTTCAGGACTGATAAAATTTAAAAAGATATTTTTAAATTCTTCCAGCTCATAGTCTGAATGGCAAATCCATTCTTTACCGGTAGAGACATACCATTTCCCAAGACTTTTCAGCTCCTCATTAGTCAAACAAGGTATTTGGGAACATTTATCAAAATTGATAATATAAACTTTTTCATAAATAGATTTGATAAAATCTTTGAACATCTTTTTGCCTCACTAGAATTCTATATCTAATTACTCATTCTACTACTCAATCACTTGAGTTTCCGCTACTTTCTTGTACCAGTGAGCTGATTTCTTAGGATAACGTTCTTGAGTTTCAAAGTCTACATAGAAGAGACCGTAACGTTTTTCATAACCGTTTGACCATGAGAAGACGTCCATCAATGACCAAATGAAGTAACCTTTTACATTCGCTCCATCTGCAATAGCATCAGATAATACTTCCAAGTGTTGTTTCACATAATCAATACGACCATCATCGTAAACAGTGTTATCAACGAACTCATCTTTATAACCAAGTCCATTTTCAGTGATGTAAATCTTCTTGTAGTTCGGATAATCTTTCTTCACTCGCATGATTTGGTCATACAAACCTTGAGGATAGATAATCCAATCCCAGTCTGTACGTGGCACATAATCCGGAGCTACACGACGACCAACACCTTTGATTTGGTATTTAGAGCTTCCTTTCTCACCCTTACCATTATGGATGATTTCAGTTTCTCCATCAAAGGCTTCCATCCAGTCACTCATATAGTAATTGATTCCAAGGAAGTCGTTCAAGTCTTTTGCAGCTTCTAATGCTGTAAAATCTTCTTCACGAAGATCCAAGCTACCACCATTGACTGATAAGATATGGTTGACACCTTCCATCGTTTCAGCTGAATAGCGACCTAGATAAGTTGCATCCAAGATAAATTTATTGTGAATAATATCTTCCAACTCTGCTGCACGAACATCTGCTGGATTTTTAGAATCTAGAGGATATTTAGTAGGCAGGGCATGAACAACACCAATTTCCCCTTTATAACCTTTATCTTTATATAGTTTGACTGCACGTGCATGAGACACCATCATATTGTGGTGCGATTGGAAAACTTTGGCAAGGTCGTACTGAATACCTGGAGGGAATTTACCAACCAAGTATTGACCATCACCGATTGGTCCAATTTCATTAAAGGTTGTCCAATAGTTTACTTCTGGAAATTCTTCAAAACAGAAGGCAGCGTAATCTACAAAGTGTTCGATATTTTCACGGTTTAAGAAGTCTCCATTTGAGTGGAGAGCTTCTGGCGTATCAAAGTGATGAAGAGTTACAAAGGGCTCAACGTGACGTTTGTGACACTCTGCAAATAGATTATGATAAAACTCAACACCTTTAGCATTTACTTGACCGTAACCGGTTGGGAAAATACGTGACCAAGCAATAGAAATTCGAATACCATTGACACCATACTCTTCTGCTAGCTTGAGGTCAACTGGATATCGATTGTAAAAGTCACTGGCTGGTTCTGCAGTGTACCAGTAGTTATCTTCAAGATACTTATCCCAAGCAACTGGTCCTTTTCCATCAGTATGTGTAGCACCTTCTGCTTGATAGGCAGCTGTTGCGCCACCGAAAATAAAGTCTTTTGGAAGTGTTTTTGTCATTTTTTCACCTATTTCTTGATTTAAAATAAAGTAAAAGTGAGAGGAGAGGAGTCAGTGAGCCATCCTTCTCCATCTCACTTCTTGTACCAAGTCACC
>CAURTW010000051.1:0-10080 GCA_963527705.1 uncultured Streptococcus sp. | reverse complement strand
AGGCGTTTGATGTGGGTCTTTCTGAGAACACGTTCCATATTGTTGATTTCTTTATGGCGTTCAATCAGACTTTGAGCTTTTTCAATATCATTGTTTTCTACGCTATCAAGGGCATCCTTGATAAAGCCAGTGGTTTTTTGATAGATATCAGCCAATTCCTGCAAAGCAGCTTCAGAGAACTCAACATTTTTACGTTGAAGGTAGTCAGTCAGGTTGATTAGGGCTTCTGCGTGGTCCCCAATCCGTTCCAAATCACGGGATGAATCAAGAATGTTGGTGAGCACTTCACTTTCTTTCTGGCTAAGGGCTTCACTTGAAAGAGTAATAAGGTAACGAGTCAATTTTTCATCAATGGTATTGATGGCTTCTTCTGTCTTGTGGCCTTTTTCAGCAACCTTTTCATTGAGGTCAATGATGTAGTTGTATGAAAGATCAAAGGCTTTAGAAGCATAATTTCCCAAGTGAAGGAGTTCTTTTTTGGCATTTCCGAGAGCGATTGATGGAGCTTGTTTAATCAAATGCTCATCAAGATAAAGTGGCTCGTACTTGACAACTTCGTCTTCACCAGGGATGAGCTTGGTTACAAAGTAAGCCAAGGCTCCGATGAATGGAAATTGGATAATAGTATTTGTGATATTAAAGGTTCCGTGGGCGAAGGCAATGGTCATTTCTGGAGCCAGATTGAGTGTAGATTCAAACCATTGAATCAAGCCAGTGAAAGGTACAAGGAAGACAATACAGATAACCGTACCAATCACGTTAAAGGCGACATGGGCACCAGCAACACGTTTGGCAGCGATATTGGCTCCAAGAGAAGCAATAATAGCTGTAATGGTCGTTCCGATATTATCACCAAACAAGACTGGTAGGGCACCTTGTAGATCAATCAAACCACTTGCGTAAAGATTCTGTAGGATACCGATAGTTGCGGAAGAAGCTTGAATGAGTAGGGTTAGTCCAGTTCCGACAAAGACACCTAGAATAGGACTCTTACTTAGTTCAACCATATAGTCTCTAAAGACTTGCAGGTCTTTTAGAGGTTCCATTGCACCGCTCATAAGATTGAGAGCGAAGAAGATACCACCTACACCAAAAATGATACGTCCGATGTTATTGATAGAGCGATTCTTGGTGAAGAAGAGACAAATCGCTCCGATGAAAAGCATTGGTAAGGCGTAATCTCCTAGCTTAAAACCGATGATAAAGGATGTAACGGTAGTTCCAATATTGGCACCCATGACAATACCGATAGCTTGACGCAAGGTCAAAAGTCCTGCGCTGACTAGCCCCACTGTAATGACTGTGACACCAGAACTTGACTGAATTAGCGCCGTCATACCGATACCAACTAGCACACCGAAGAACGGATTGCTGGTGTACTTGTCAATGTAAAAACGAAGGCGATCTCCAGCAGCTTGTTGCAAACCGTCTCCCATGGTCTTGATACTGTATAAAAACAGTCCTAGACCTCCTAAAAAGTGAAATAAAATTTCCTGCCAATTAATGGACATTTCTTTTTCCTCCGAAAAATAATAACGGAATTTCTCCTATTCTATTTTAAAGGATAAAAGTAAATCTAACAAGTGTTAAGCTAAGATTTTAGAAAGAAAATTCGTTAGAAAAAGCAAAAATAATATACTCTAGGATGTCACAAAGATTAAATATCGAAAAATCTTGTGAAATCTTTCCTTATATTTCCAAAGTGTGATATAATAGTTTCGAATAAAATAAATAAAGGGGTTTTTGTAACATGGCAAAACTTACTGTTAAAGACGTTGACTTGAAAGGTAAAAAAGTCCTCGTTCGTGTTGACTTCAACGTACCATTGAAAGATGGCGTAATCACTAACGACAACCGTATCACAGCAGCTCTTCCAACTATTAAGTACATCATCGAACAAGGTGGACGTGCAATTCTTTTCTCTCACCTTGGACGTGTGAAAGAAGAAGCTGATAAAGCTGGTAAATCACTTGCTCCTGTAGCAGCAGACTTGGCAGCTAAATTGGGCCAAGACGTTGTTTTCCCAGGTGTTACTCGTGGTGCTGAATTGGAAGCAGCTATCAACGCTCTTGAAGATGGACAAGTTCTCTTGGTTGAAAACACTCGTTACGAAGATGTTGACGGCAAGAAAGAATCTAAAAACGATCCTGAACTTGGTAAATACTGGGCATCACTTGGAGATGGTATCTTCGTAAACGATGCATTCGGTACAGCTCACCGTGCACACGCATCTAACGTTGGTATCTCAGCAAACGTTGAAAAAGCAGTTGCTGGTTTCCTTCTTGAAAACGAAATTGCCTACATCCAAGAAGCAGTTGAAGCTCCAGAACGTCCATTCGTGGCGATCCTTGGTGGTTCAAAAGTTTCAGACAAGATCGGTGTTATCGAAAACTTGCTTGAAAAAGCTGATAAAGTCCTTATCGGTGGTGGGATGACTTACACATTCTACAAAGCACAAGGTATCGAAATCGGTAACTCACTTGTAGAAGAAGACAAATTGGATGTTGCGAAAGCTCTTCTTGAAAAAGCAAACGGCAAATTGATCTTGCCAGTTGACTCAAAAGAAGCAAACGCATTTGCTGACTACACTGAAGTGAAAGACACTGAAGGTGAAGCAGTAGACCCAGGTTTCCTTGGTTTGGATATCGGTCCAAAATCTATCGCTAAATTTGACGAAGCTTTGACTGGTGCCAAAACAGTTGTATGGAACGGACCTATGGGTGTATTTGAAAACCCAGACTTCCAAGCTGGTACAATCGGTGTCATGGACGCTATCGTGAAACAACCAGGCGTTAAATCAATCATCGGTGGTGGTGACTCAGCTGCCGCAGCAATCAATCTTGGACGTGCAGACAAATTCTCATGGATCTCTACTGGTGGTGGAGCATCAATGGAACTTCTTGAAGGTAAAGTTCTTCCAGGACTTGCAGCCTTGACAGAAAAATAAGATTAACTAAATGAATCAAAGAAGAGGGGAATGAAAGTTCCTCTTTTCTTTTACTCGAAATAAAAACGCTTCCTCTCAACTATTGCTCATAAAATCAGCCAATTTATGATAAAATGGAAATAGAAAGTTGAGATTATGAGTTATTTTAAAAAATATAAATTCGATAAATCACAGTTCAGACTTGGTATGCGAACCTTTAAAACAGGTATTGCTGTTTTTCTAGTTCTCTTGATTTTTGGCTTTTTTGGTTGGAAAGGTCTTCAAATTGGTGCTTTGACAGCCGTTTTTAGCCTGAGGGAGAGTTTTGATAAGAGTGTCCATTTTGGGACTTCGCGTATTCTAGGAAATAGTATCGGTGGCCTCTATGCCCTGGTCTTCTTCCTATTAAACACCTTTTTCCACGAAGCTTTTTGGGTGACCTTGGTTGTTGTTCCAATCTGCACCATGTTAACCATTATGACAAATGTAGCCATGAATAACAAAGCAGGGGTTATTGGTGGTGTAGCAGCCATGTTAATCATTACCCTATCGATTCCGAGCGGCGAAACAATTTTGTACGTGTTTGCACGTGTATCAGAAACTTTCATGGGAGTTTTTGTCGCAATTCTCGTAAATTACGATATTGATCGTATTCGGCTCTTTTTAGAGAAAAAAGAAAAATAATGTTACATTTTATAACATTATCAATTGACGTTTGTCTTTTTTTAGACTATAATAGACAGAAAGAAGGAAATTGTAAATGAAGGAAAAAGAATTTCGCCGAAATATGGCTGTTTTTCCTATCGGCAGTGTTATGAAGTTGACCGATTTATCGGCGCGTCAGATTCGTTATTATGAAGATCAAGAGTTGATTAAGCCTGATCGAAACGAAGGGAACCGTCGCATGTATTCCTTGAATGACATGGATCGTCTGCTTGAAATCAAAGATTATATCTCTGAAGGTTATAATATCGCTGCCATTAAGAAAAAATATGCTGAACGTGAAGCGAAATCCAAGAAAGCGGTGAGTCAGACTGAGGTGCGTCGTGCACTTCATAATGAACTCCTCCAACAGGGTCGCTTTGCTTCAATACGGTCACCTTTTGGTCGCGGTTAGACAACCGCAAGTAGTCATACATTAAGGAGAAAACTCATGCCAATCACAGCTGCAGATATTCGTCGTGAAGTCAAGGAAAAAAATGTTACCTTTATCCGTCTCATGTTTTCAGATATTCTGGGAACCATGAAAAACGTCGAAATTCCTGCTACAGATGAACAGTTAGATAAGGTCTTGTCAAACAAAGCCATGTTTGATGGCTCTTCTATTGAAGGTTTTGTACGTATCAATGAGTCAGATATGTACTTGTACCCAGACTTGGATACATGGACAGTCTTCCCTTGGGGAGATGAAAATGGAAGTGTTGCAGGTTTGATCTGTGATGTCTATACAACAGAAGGCGAACCCTTTGCAGGTGACCCTCGTGGTAATCTGAAGCGTGCACTTCGTCATATGGAAGAAGTAGGATTCAAATCCTTCAACCTTGGTCCAGAACCAGAATTCTTCCTATTTAAGTTGGATGAAAATGGGGACCCAACACTTGAAGTAAATGACAAGGGTGGCTACTTTGATTTGGCGCCTACTGATCTTGCGGACAATACACGTCGTGAGATTGTGAATGTCTTGACCAAAATGGGATTTGAAGTAGAAGCGAGTCACCACGAGGTTGCGGTTGGACAACATGAAATTGACTTCAAGTATGATGAAGTCCTCCGTGCCTGTGACAAGATTCAAATCTTTAAACTCGTTGTTAAAACCATTGCTCGCAAACATGGCCTTTACGCAACCTTTATGGCTAAACCGAAATTTGGTATCGCTGGATCAGGTATGCACTGTAATATGTCCTTGTTTGATGCAGAAGGAAACAATGCCTTCTTTGATCCAAATGATCCAAAAGGAATGCAGTTGTCAGAAACGGCCTACCATTTCCTTGGTGGTTTGATTAAACATGCTTACAACTATACTGCTATCATGAACCCAACAGTTAACTCATACAAACGTTTGGTTCCAGGTTATGAAGCGCCTGTTTACATTGCTTGGGCTGGTCGTAACCGTTCGCCACTTGTGCGCGTACCAGCTTCACGTGGTATGGGAACTCGTCTTGAGTTGCGTTCAGTGGACCCGATGGCAAACCCATACATCGCTATGGCAGTTCTATTGGAAGTTGGTTTGCATGGTATTGAAAACAAAATCGAAGCACCAGCTCCTATCGAAGAAAATATCTACATCATGACAGCAGAAGAGCGTAAGGAAGCTGGTATTACAGACCTTCCATCAACTCTTCACAACGCTTTGAAAGCTTTGACAGAAGATGAGGTTGTCAGAGAAGCTCTTGGAGAACATATCTATACTAGTTTCCTTGAAGCCAAACGAATCGAATGGGCAAGCTATGCAACCTTCGTTTCACAATGGGAAATTGATAACTATTTAGATCTTTACTAATATAGAAGAAAGATTGCCTGAGGGTGGTCTTTTTTCTTGCGTTTTATATCGAGGTGTGATATATTTTATATAACGAAGTGCGATATATCGAACTGAATAGGAGGTGCTTATAAATGGAATTAACGGATAAGGTTCGTCGGGTCTATCTTCCGATGACGGAAACGGGTTTTTATATCTTGTTCTGTTTGCAAAAGGAGCGTCATGGTTATAGTATTACGCAAAAGGTCAAGGAGATGACAGATTCACAAGTTTCGATTAGTCCTGGAACTATGTATGGAACCTTGTCAAAAATGGAAAAGGATGGTTTGATTTTCTTTGTCCGCGAAGAGGAAAAACGGAAAATCTATCAGATAACAGACTTGGGACGAAAAGTCTTAGATATTGAATTGAAGCGTATTGAACGGCTATATAGAAACAGTCGGGAGGAAGGATGATGGAAGAGAAAATTGTTTATCGAATTTTTACAATTGCGGATTATGAGAGAGAGGCTCTATACTTTAGAGAAATGCATGCTAAGGGCTGGAAACTTAGGAAAGTAAGCTATTCTATCTTATTGTTTGCAGTTAAGTATACCTTTGAAAAATGTCAGCCTGAGCAAGTGTCTTATCAGTTGGATTTTTACCCAATGGAAAAATCAGAGAGAACCTCCTATTTACAACTCTTTAAAGACTGTGGCTGGGAGCATATTACAGACTTTAATAGTTTTTCCTATTTTAGAAAAGCACATTCTGAAATTGAATCGGATGCAGAGTTTGAAATTTATAACGATGCTACTGGGAAGTTAGCTATGGTTAATCGCATTTTAAGACTGCGATTAGTACCTGTTTTACTTTTGCTAGCCATACATATACCATTCTTACTTAAATTGCTCAATAGAAGTAATGCGTATGGTCTATGGAGTTTACTTGCGGTCGGGCTAGATATTTTCTTGTCTTTAATCCTTTTGTTAATGGTTGTATACATTAGCTGGAAGTTATGGCATAAAAAGAAGGAATTATCAGATTTATGATAGGGTAGGTATGCTCAAAATTGGAGGGGAAGTCATGATAAATAAAAAGCAATTTCGGATTTTCACTATTCTTGATTTGGACAAGAAAGAAGAATATTTACATGAGATGCACTTAAAAGGTTGGAGGTATAGAACTAGTCGTTTTGGTTTGTTCTATTTTGACCAATGTCAACCAGACGATGTCATCTACCGTATCTATGATTCTAGATTTCTTAAAAAGTATCAGCATGAATTGCAAGATTTTAGAAATAGAGGTTGGGAATTGATAGAAAGAGGTTTTTGTTCAGTTCTTCGTAAACCAGCTTCTGATATACTTTCAGAGGATCAAGTTTATATGAGTAATAATCTCAGGTGGGAAGTTATGCGGTCTAGACTTCGTTCATGTACAGCTACTTTCTTAGGTGGTTTAGTTGTTTGTATGAGTTTATTTAAAGAAGAACTTTCTATATCTTTCTTTATTATTTTTCTTTTATATGCTTTTCTGATTTCTTATCTAATCCTTGGTTTTTTCAGACTTAAAAGGAAATACCAAGTAGATGAAAGATAAATTTCTAGGTCTTCAGACTGATTTTTAGCACTCTTGATAAAAGAGTGCTAATTTTTTGAGTTTTTATCTTGACATTCTCTTTTAAGGGTGTATAATAGAATCATAAGTTAGCACTTGAGTGTATCGAGTGCTAATCGATCAGACAGAGAGGAGTGATGAGATGGTTACAGAGCGTCAGCAGGATATTTTAAATCTGATTATTGACATCTTTACCAAAACGCACGAACCTGTCGGATCCAAAGCCTTGCAAGAGTCTATTAACTCTAGCAGTGCAACCATTCGTAATGACATGGCGGCTCTAGAAAAGCAAGGGTTGCTTGAGAAGGCCCATACTTCAAGTGGTCGGATGCCAAGTGTTGCTGGTTTTCAGTACTATGTAAAACACTCACTGGATTTTGACCGACTAGCTGAAAATGAGGTTTATGAGATTGTCAAAGCCTTTGATCAGGAATTTTTCAAATTGGAGGATATTCTGCAAGAAGCTGCTAACCTGCTGACAGACTTGAGCGGCTGTACGGTAGTAGCACTGGATGTTGAGCCGAGCAGGCAACGTTTGACAGCCTTTGATATTGTTGTTTTGGGGCAACATACAGCCTTGGCAGTATTCACCCTAGACGAGTCTCGAACGGTTACCAGTCAGTTTCTGATTCCAAGGAACTTTTTGCAGGAGGATTTGCTGAAACTGAAGAGCATCATTCAGGAACGTTTCCTCGGGCACACCGTTCTAGATATTCACTACAAGATTCGGACGGAGATTCCGCAGATTATCCAGCGTTACTTTACAACAACGGACAATGTCATCGATCTCTTTGAACATATCTTTAAGGAAATGTTCAACGAAAACATTGTGGTGGCGGGCAAGGTTAATCTCTTGAATTTTGCCAATCTAGCAGCTTATCAGTTCTTTGACCAACCGCAAAAGGTGGCCTTGGAAATTCGTGAGGGGCTGCATGAGGATCAGATGCAAAATGTCCGTGTTGCAGACAGTCAAGAGTCCTGTCTTGCTGATCTAGCGGTGATTAGTAGCAAGTTCCTCATTCCTTATCGGGGAGTTGGAATTCTAGCCATTATCGGTCCAGTCAATCTGGATTACCAACAGCTAATTAACCAAGTCAATGTGGTCAATCGTGTTTTGACCATGAAGTTGACAGATTTTTACCGCTACCTCAGCAGTAATCATTACGAAGTACATTAAGATTGAAATCATTAAAGGAGGCGAAAATGGCCCAAGATATAAAAAATGAAGAAGTAGAAGAAGTCCAAGAAGAGGAAGTTGTGGAAACGGTAGAAGAAACAACTCCTGAGAAGTCTGAATTGGACTTGGCAAATGAACGTGCGGATGAGTTCGAAAACAAATACCTTCGCGCTCATGCAGAAATGCAAAATATTCAACGCCGTGCCAATGAAGAACGTCAAAACTTGCAACGTTATCGTAGCCAAGATCTGGCAAAAGCAATTTTACCGTCGCTTGACAACTTAGAACGTGCACTAGCAGTTGAAGGTTTGACAGACGATGTCAAAAAAGGATTGGAGATGGTGCAAGAGAGCTTGGTACATGCTTTGAAAGAAGAAGGAATCGAAGAAATCGCAGCTGACGGTGAATTTGACCATAACTACCATATGGCCATCCAAACTCTCCCAGCAGACGATGAACACCCAGCAGACACCATCGCCCAAGTCTTCCAAAAAGGCTACAAACTCCATGACCGCATCCTACGCCCAGCCATGGTAGTAGTATATAACTAGGCTAGAGAACTTAAAAACTTGTCCGAAACGACAATAAACTATGAAGAAAGTTAAAAAGCAAGCTGGAGGCTTGCAAGGAAGATGTTGCCCGCCGTGGTGAAAGTTTCAGTAGCGTGTGCTACTGAAACAGGGGATTTTTGAGACAATTGGCTCAAAAATAAGTGATGAAATCCCGTAGGGAGTTGCTCACGTCCCCACCACTTAAGGGGAATATTAAGAAAAGTCAAAAATAGAATATAAAATTTAAGGAGAAAAACACATGTCTAAAATTATCGGTATTGACTTAGGTACAACAAACTCAGCAGTTGCAGTTCTTGAAGGAACTGAAAGCAAAATCATCGCAAACCCAGAAGGAAACCGCACAACTCCATCTGTAGTTTCATTCAAAAACGGAGAAATCATCGTTGGTGATGCCGCAAAACGTCAAGCAGTTACAAACCCAGATACAGTTATCTCTATCAAATCTAAGATGGGAACTTCTGAAAAAGTTTCTGCTAATGGAAAAGAATACACTCCACAAGAAATCTCAGCTATGATTCTTCAATACTTGAAAGGCTACGCTGAAGAGTACCTTGGTGAAAAAGTAACCAAAGCAGTTATCACAGTTCCAGCTTACTTTAACGACGCTCAACGTCAAGCAACAAAAGACGCTGGTAAAATCGCTGGTCTTGAAGTAGAACGTATCGTCAACGAACCAACTGCAGCAGCCCTTGCTTACGGTTTGGACAAGACTGACAAAGAAGAAAAAATCTTGGTATTTGACCTTGGTGGTGGTACATTTGACGTATCTATCCTTGAATTGGGTGACGGTGTCTTCGATGTATTGTCAACTGCAGGGGACAACAAACTCGGTGGTGACGACTTTGACCAAAAAATCATCGACCACTTGGTAGCAGAATTCAAGAAAGAAAACGGTATTGACTTGTCTACTGACAAGATGGCAATGCAACGTTTGAAAGATGCAGCTGAAAAAGCGAAGAAAGACCTTTCTGGTGTAACTTCAACACAAATCAGCTTGCCATTTATCACTGCAGGTGAGGCTGGACCTCTTCACTTGGAAATGACCTTGACTCGTGCGAAATTTGACGATTTGACTCGTGACCTTGTAGAACGTACAAAAGTTCCAGTTCGTCAAGCCCTTTCAGATGCAGGTTTGAGCTTGTCAGAAATCGATGAAGTTATCCTTGTTGGTGGGTCAACTCGTATCCCAGCCGTTGTAGAAGCTGTTAAAGCTGAAACTGGTAAAGAACCAAACAAATCAGTAAACCCTGACGAAGTAGTTGCTATGGGTGCTGCCATCCAAGGTGGTGTCATCACTGGTGATGTCAAAGACGTTGTCCTTCTTGACGTAA
>CAURTW010000050.1:0-10234 GCA_963527705.1 uncultured Streptococcus sp. | reverse complement strand
GAGATATACAGGTTCTTTAAGGAATAAATGCTACATTTTAAACCCTCGTGAGTTTTTGTTAAGAGTCTCTCTTACAAACTCCTTCGTGGGAGTTGGGACTTCTTGAGTTTCGCTTTTTTGACTCTCTTGTGATAGCTCTTTATTGAGTTCTTCTGCCTCTTGTTCCTCTTGTTTTTCTTGTTTTTCTTGAGCCTCTTGTGGAGTATCGGAGGAGAGCGAAAGTTGTATTTTCCTATCGAGGGCTGAGAGCTCAGTTTTAAGCTCGGAGAGCTGTGTTTCTTTACCCCATACTTTCTCGATGATTTCCTTTAGAAGAGGAATGTCCTTTTGGATAAGGGCAATCTCTTTTTCTTCCTTTTCCATCATTGCTGGGATTTTCTCAATGGCATTGACAAAATTCATCACAGCCAAGTTAGGGTCACTTGCCAATCGTCCGTTGTTGTAGGTGTACTTGATACCTCCTTCTCCTTGTACAAAAAAGCGGTTTTCTTTCAGGTCAAGTTCGTCTTTTTTGGAGACTTCAGTCTTTACCAATATCTGAAAACCATAGATACTTCCTATTTCTTGATATTCGCCTTTGGTACGGGCGTTTTGGGCATAGTCCTGTAACTTTTGCGCTAACTGCTTTACACTGCTCTTTTCGTCTAAACCCTCCAAACGCAAAGCATTGACTACCGAGCCATCTTCTCGGCGCACCGCTTTATCTGAAAAGTTTTGCCAATCCGTCTGAAAACGATGTAAGCGGTCTTGTAGGGCTTTCAAATCGCTACAGAGGTTATCTAAACGGTTTTTAGAGGTATATTTAGAGCGTAAGAACGTTTGCTTTTCACTCTCTAAAGCCCCAATCTTCTTTTCCAACTTTGCTTTTTCGAGCAAATCGGTATTGCCTGAGAGGATAGCTACATATTCAGAATAGTTCATTCCCGACTTTTCGTCCATAGCACCCTCATCAATGGTTCGTTTGCCCAGCTTATTGTTTTTAAGCTGGTCGATAAAGAGTTGTTTATTAAACAGTAGATTGAACTTGTAAGAGTCCAAAGATTTTTCAACGGCATAGATAATCACATCCACCTTATTATCGGCAAAATATTTGGCTACTTCATTGCCTTTGCGAATGGCACGTCCGTCCCTTTGTTGCAAATCACTGGGTCGCCAAGGGGTATCTAAGTGATGTACAGCAACGGCTTTTTTCTGTGCATTGACCCCTGTGCCAAGCATATCGGTAGATCCAAAGAGTACCCGTATCTTTCCTTCGTTGGTGTCGCTGATGAGTTGTTTGCGCATTTTATCGTTTTTAGCCTCTTGGATAAAACGGATTTCGTGAGCAGGAATGCCATAGTCTTCTACCAATTTCCGTTTGATTTCAGTGTAAGGATTCCATTCATTGGGCTTGTAAGTACCCAAATCAGAAAAGACAAACTGAGTGCCTTTCTGCGCTTTGTATTTTTGATAATATTCATTGATTTTCATCGCACAATGAGAGGCTTTGTTATCGGGATGATCTTCGTACTTATCGGAGATCATTCGCATATCTAAGGACATTTTACGGGCATAATCAGTTGCAATAAGCATTTTGGCTTTTTCCTCGGACTCGGATAGTGGCGCACGCCCCAAGAGGGTTGCATTACCCGTTTTGGCAAACTCCATTAGTTTTTGAATGAATACCTCTTGATCGGGTGTAGGGGGTATATTGTGTAAAATTTCGTTCTTTTCGGGTCTGTCTATCCCAACATCCTTTGCGGTTCTATAATCGGTTATTTCGGCGTAAAACTGCGCTAATTCGGGTACTTTGATAAAGTAGCGGAAGCGTTCTTTCTGCACAATGTTGTTAGCCACTGAAAATTCGTAATCGGTGGTCTTACGGGCATAGATCGCTGCCCACGCATCGAAACAGTGAATTTGTTGCTTCTCTAAGGCTTGAGGACGCAGGTACTTAAAGAGCAAATAAAGCTCAGTAAGTGAATTGGAAATAGTAGTCCCCGATAAAAAAGTAGCCCCCATATCCTTGCCAGTGCGCTCTTGAATAGTTCGCAAGGCAAAAAGCAGGTTGAGGGCTTTTTGACTGCCTTGGGAGTTTCCCAATCCTGCCACTCTATCGTGCCTTGTATTGAACATTAAGTTTTTGAACTTATGGCTTTCATCTACCAAGAGGTGATCAATGCCCATCATCTTAAAATCTACTGTATCATCGGTGCGCTCATTGATGTCGTGTTCTAAGGTTTTGAGCTTTACTTCTAGGTTTTCTTTACGCTTGTACATTCCTTTAATCATCGCACGAGAGACTTCACTGCCTTGTTTTTCCAACTGCCAAAGACTCTCTTCAACATCTTGGAGTTCTTCTTGCAAAATGCTCTGTTGCACCTCGGGGGATTGCGGTATCATCTTAAACTGGTCGTGGGTGAGAATTACGCAATCCCAATCATTGTTTTTGATGTCTCCAAAGATACGCAAACGCTTTTGAGGGGTAAAATCCTCCTTGCCAGGGTAAAGGATTTTAGCAAAAGGATAGGCACGGCGATAGGTTTCGGCTATTTCGTGTACATTGGCTTTAAGCCCTATAATCATCGGTTTATGCGCTAATCCTAAACGCTTCATCTCTTGAGCAGCACAGCACATAATAAGGGTTTTACCAGCTCCTACCTCGTGGTCGCAAATCGCCCCATTGTTGAGCTTTATCATCCAAATAGCATCTTTCTGACTATCATACAAATCCTCTATGCCTAAACTCTCTCTATCAAGTCCAGGGAAGGACTGAAAAGAACCATCATATTGCGGACGTACAAAACAGTTAAAAGACTGATTGTACTGCTCAGCCAAGCGGTCTTTAAACTCCTGACTCTGCTCTAAGAGCCACAGAGGGAAAGCATTGCGTATTTCATCAATCTTGCTGTTTGCCAGTTGAATTGCCTCCATATCGCGCACCTTGACTTCCTTGTCGTCTATCTTTATTTTCTTGGTAATATCAGGGGTGGTATTTACCAAGGCGTTTTTGAAGAGGGCAATACCATCGTAGGTTCTGCTCTCACTTTTTACAGCGTATTTCTCCCAGATATGTAAGTTCTTTTGTCGGCATTCCACTGAAAACTCATCGGTTTGAGCACTGTATTGCACACCTACCTTGGTATCGAAAAGCGAAGAGGCAAAATCACTATAGATTTGTGGGGAGATCCAACGCTCTCCCAAGTTAAAATCCAACTCTTCAAAAGGAATAGGGGTAGGAATTACCTGCCTGAGTCCCTCTAAAGCGTGCTCAATTTCTGATTGCTTAGGATGTTCAGGGTGAGTATTTTGATATGCTTCTACGGCTTTGATTTTAGTAAAGACATCCCCCGCTTGCCACTTTTGGGCAATTTGGTATTCGTCCTCTATAGGATTGTAAAAGAGTTTGCCCTGTAACTGCGCTTTGACTTCTTCCTCATTGGTGTTAGAAAGCTCAGCTATGTAGGGAATATCCACCCGCCCCAATTCACTTAAGGAAGTGAGTAGCGCCTCTTCAGTAGAAATGTTTTCATTCTTCCTCAGAGAGAATACCACAGGCTTGTGAAAGATATCTGCCTTTTGATAAACACCGTTTTTGATACGCTCTAAGTAAGGGATTTCAGCGCCTGAGGCATCGGTTTTTATTAGCTTGATATTATCAGCACTATTTAGCCGACCATAGTTCTTGACAAAAGTATCGTAAAGGGCATTAAGATTTTCTCTTTCCGTAGGATAAGGGGTATAGGTGGTAGCCTCTTTATGGTACAAGTCAGAATAAGCATCACGCAGAGCGATATAGGCAATGGCTTTTTGTCTTTCCAAAGAAGAAAGCGCAAGAGGCACAAAGGTAGCAGCTGTTTTGTTCTTATTGAGATCTTGCAAAAAGCCCACCGTATCGGCTTGTACTACCAAAGTATCTTCTCTGAAATGAGGTAAATATTCTCCCTCAAAAGGTACAGGTTCTTTTAGTAATGATACCGCAGGAGGCGTGTAATACAAAGCAGGAGAAGCTTTTGAAAGCACCTCTATTTCATTCCCTTGATTGACAGGATAAGTAAAAGAAAACAAGTCCAACTTTTGAGCATTCCCTAATTGAGAGGTAGTTGTTTTCTTCTTTGTTTTCTTTTTAGCTCCTGTGGGTATAGTAGGGACTGTTTTTGCTGAAATGTTGGGAGGACTTGCTAAAGTAGCGGTGGCTTCCTGCTCTGATAGAAAATCAAAGAGACTTAGCTGAACGACTTTGGGTTCAACTTTTTGATTCTTAAGTTCTTTTGACTCTTTAGAGGTGAGATTAGTATTGGAAATAGCAAAGGAAGGCTCGTTGATTTTACTTTCAATTTCAATAAATTCTTGCCGTTCAACCTTTTTTACCTCAATTTCCTTTACCTCAATTTTTTGTGAATTAACCTCTTGTAGCTTAATTTGTGTTGTTTGGCTTTGTTGTGCTGTTTCAGGCGATAGATAATGTGCTTTAAAATCGCTTAGGATTCTTTCTTTTACCTCCTTGGCAATACCTTCTACTCCTTCACTATGGGTATAGACCATTGCAGGCTGTCCGTATAGGTTGGTGCCTGCAAGAGCATCCGTACAAATAACGTTTTCTCTTTGTGAAAGATACTCGTTTTGTAGCATCCCCTGTGGTAGCCTTGCTGTATTGCAAAACTGCTCTTCTATAGGGTTTAAAGCGCCTCTTTGACTGTCTTTTTGAAGGATGATAAGATCGCTTCCTGCTTCGGTACCTGCGTAATCGGTAAAGAGGTTGTTAGGCAGGCGCACGGCAGAGACAAGACGCGCACTGGAGAGCATCGCTTGGCGAATAATCTCATTTTGAGGACTATCGGCTACCCCTTGGGAGGTGATATAGGCAAGGATTCCACCTTCCTTTACCATATCCAAACCCTTTAAGAAAAAGTAGTTATGCACCCTACGGGAGGCTTGTACCTTAGCAGGGTCACTACTACGAGAGTAACTCAAATCAAAGACAGCGGTATCAGAAAAAGGGATGTTACTGGTTACCAAATCAAACTGGTTTCTTTTCAGTGGGCTGATTTGTTCGAAGCCATCGATATGTACTTGCTCCTCGGGGTAAAGATGAGAGAGCACTTTGCCTGTGAGCAAGTCCTTTTCAAAGGCAGTGACAGCAAGAGAGGGGTGCTCTTCTTTAAAAGCACGGATAAAATTGCCTCCTCCTGCCGAAGGTTCTAACATTGTTTGCAGAGGCACGCCTGTTTCCTTTATTGCTGAAGCGATAGCCGAGGTAAGACGCATTGGGGTATAAAAAGCCGTTAGCACAGAATTTCTAAGGCTTTGTACATAGTTTTGGTATTGCCTTTCATCAGTGGAATGTTCTCTAATAAGGGCATACAGACTCCTTACATCTTGCCAAAAGACTTGGTCAGCTTTTGCCCAGTACTTTAAATCAGCTTCAGACTGGTGGGGATTGAGGATAAACTTCAATCCCCCGAAGCCTGAATAGTGTTGTAAGAGTTCTCGCTCTTCTTGGCTTAGAAGCGTGCGCTTTTGCTTCTCTAAATCGAAAGCCAACGCCAATGCACGAGCATTACGATTAAAGCTCAGTCGTTTAAGATATGCCATTTTCTTCTATCCATAGTTCGATGGCACCCGTAAGTTCTGTATAGAGGGATTGATAGGCAGCGGAGTGCTGAAAATCCTCATCGATTTCATTCTCGTACTTTTTAAAGTAAGGAACCAGTTCAGGGAAGATTTTTAGGGCAAAGGGGCGCAAATCCTCATCGGCTAATTGAGTATCGAACTCCTGAGAAACGACCTCAAAAACCATATCAAAGGGAGAGAAGAAGAGCCCATCGAAGAGTACTCCTGAGGCTATTTTATCACATTCAGGAATACTGATACCCGCCTCAAAAGCCTCTTGGTAAGCCTGCGCAGCATACTCACTTCTGTCCTTGATAAAGACAGTGTCAGCTAAAAGATTAGGAAAGCTCGTTTGTAACAGCTCTTTGAGTCTTAACTCGTAATAAGACAATGACCCTAAGGTACTGTCAGTGATCTGGGGTTTGGTTTGTGTTTCTTTCATTGTTAAAATTACTTTTAATGGGTTCAACAAATTTTAATTTTTACAAAGTGTCGTTCTGCAAAGATATATTTACCACGATTTTCCAAATAGGGCAAAAAGGCTCTCCTCCCTTTTCAGGAACATCTGTTTTTAAAAGGGTTCTTCTAAATTTTTTCCCTGTGCTAAGAACTCTCTCTTTGAGCCTCTCGGCCAGTTCTTCCTCCTTGATAAAAGAAAGAACATAGCCCAAGCGCTGGAAAATAGAGACAGGTGTAGAGAGGATTACCTCTGTAGGAAGTTCTTGCCAACTCAGATGTTTTTTAATCCTTTGAATTACCTCTACTGCTTTTTGAATGCCTCCTATCTCTTTTTCATAGAGGAGCAAATCAACCGCAGTGAGCTCCAAAGAGGCTACCCGTAAAGTTCTTTCCTCTATAGAAAAAGGTAAGGTTTTTCTTTTTACTCCTATTTCTCTTAAGTCTTTGATATCCTTTTTGACAAGGTAACGAATCTTACTTTGTCCCCTAAAGGAATCTCTCAGCGGAGGTAAGGAGGTTATCACTGTAATTTCATTTGCCTGTAAAGCCTCTTTGGGAGATAGATGTACTTCTACTGCACTGAGCAGGGCTACATAGTATTCCCTTTTTAGGTGTTGCATCAGTGTTTCAATGTAGAAATAAGGTTTTCCCTCTTCTCTGATAGCTTTGTTATCAGTAGCATTACCAATGTCCACAAAACGGACGATGCTATAGATGCCATTCCAAAGAGGCAGGAGCTTTCCTTGCTTTTTAAGTGTCCTTAAAGTATTGAGAATAGTTTTTTCTTTAAGGTAAGCAAATACCTCTTTTAGCTCCTGCATAGAAAAGCTGTAAATACCCTTTTCCTCCAATGATTGTATCCACTTTCGTATGGTTAGTCCCTTCATATTGAAAAATATATATCGTTGCAAAACATTTGCAAAAGTACTATATTATTTCTAAAGAGCAAATATATTGAAACAAAAGTTATCAACAGGAGGACTAAACTTCACTTAGGCTATGGTACATAATCAGTTGTGTTAGCTCACAGACTTTCTTTACTGAAAGTCTTTACCTAACCTTTGTTAGTATTTTCGCTTTTTGGGAGTTTTCTCTGGAAACTCAAAAGCAGTTTCACCATTTTCTTTCAGACGTATATAGGCATCGAAAGTGCTGCCTGATTTGCTTTTCATTCCTTTTATCAGAGGTGTTTTTCCTTTTTCAAAGAGCGTTTTGAGCAACTCATCAGTAAGAGGTTTGCCACATACATTCCTAAAAAGCACATAACCACAGTCCTCATCAGGGCATTTGGCTACCTTTTCAAACAGTAATAAGGAAGCATTTCTACATTTAGGACAAGTGATTTTGAGTTTTTCTCTTTGGGGTATGTCCATAGCCAAAAACGTATCAGTAAGACTATGGGTATAGGCTTCCATATCCGAAGAAAAACTATCGGGAGAGAGCTCTCCTTGTTCTATCTTTTGCAATTGACTTTCCCATTCGCCTGTAAGGGCAACATCGGCTATAGTAAGTGATTTTACCCACTCATATACCTGCATTCCTTTATCGGTAGGAATAAGAGACTTTTGTTTGCGCTCAATATAATTGCGCTTTAAAAGCGTCTCGATAATAGCGGCACGTGTGGCTGGAGTACCTATACCTACCCCTTGTAATAGTTCACGTTGCGCTTTATCTTCTAAGGTCTTTCCAGCTGTTTCCATAGCCCCCAACAGTCCTGATTCGGTATATAAAGCAGGAGGTTGGGTGGTTTTAGAAAGGATTTCAACGGCTTTAATCTTTATACTTTCTCCTTGTACAAGTTCAGGCAGCACTTGATTGCTATCACCTTCATTGTCTTTTTCACTGTCTTTGGCAGTTTCATCAGAGTAAAAACCACCGATAGCGCGCCAACCCGCTTGTAACACTTGAACACCTTTTACCAAGAAGTCAGTGTGCAGAGCCTCCAGTAGAGTCTTTTGCACTTCTTTTACACAGGGTTCAGATACCGCTTCCAAAAGTCGGGTGGCAATCATTTTGTAAATAGCGTTTTCTTTTGCCGTAAGGTTGGTAGGGAAGCGCTCGGTAATAAGAAGTCCGTGATGGTCTGTTACTTTCAAATCATTAACCATCTTCTTATTCAGCGCCCCAATTTTCACAAGTTTAGCTTCGTTGGCGTATGCCTCACTTTCTTGTAACAAACGTATCAGCTGTGGGATTTCTTCCCATACATCCTCTGAGATGTACTTACTACCAGTACGTGGGTAAGTAATGTATTTTTGCTCGTAGAGACTTTGAGCGATTTGCAGGGTCTCATCGGCTGAAAAGTTCCATTTTTTATTAGCTTCTTTCTGAAGACCTGTTAGATCATAGAGCAAAGGAGGTTGTTCTTTTACCACTTCTTTTTCAGTGGAAATCACCTCGGCCATAGGAGACTTTTCTAATTGTTTTTGTAAGGCTTCAGCTTCCTTTTTATCCTCAATTTTAGCTGAGATACTGAAAAAATCAGTATAGCTTTTTTGGTGCTTGAGTCGCAATTGGTAAAAAGGTTTCTTTTGAAAATGTGTGTGCTCTAAAAATCTTTTACAAACCATTGCTAAGGTAGGTGTTTGCACCCTACCTAAGGAATAAATCCCTTCACCTACGGCTATACTCAGGGCTTGGGTAGCATTGATACCCACCAGCCAATCAGCCTCACTACGCTTTTGAGCAGAGGCATACAGCAAATCAAAAGCACTTCCTTCTTGCAGATTGGCAAGTCCTGTTTTGATACCTTTTTCGGTTAAGGAGCTAATCCAAAGCCTTTGAAAAGGTTTTTGACATTGCAAATATTCATAGATATAGCGGAAGATCAGTTCTCCTTCACGACCTGCATCGGTGGCGACAATAATGGAACTACACTTCTTAAAAAGGCTATCAATGATTTTAAGCTGTTTTAAAGCCATAGGGTCTGACCTGTAGCCTTTCTTATCCTCAGGAATTTGTTTGGGTACCAAGATAAAGGGGCGAGGTAGAATAGGTAGGTGTTCTCTGTGGAATCCTACACAACCATACGCCTCTGGAAGGGCTAATTGCACCAAATGTCCCAATGCCCAAGTAACAGCATAATCATTACCTAACAAATATCCATCTTGTTTTTCACTTGCCCCCACTATAGCGGCAATCTCTCTTGCCACACTGGGCTTTTCTGCTAATATAACTTTCATTTTTCTACGTGTATTGAGGTTAAAAATTAGAGTTATACTTTGCGTCCCTTGGACTTCTTAGCAGTTTCTTTTTGAGCTGTTTTTTCTGATTGCTTTTGAGGGCGTTTTTCTTCTTTGGCTTTAGAAGTTTCAGCTTTTTGCTTGGTAGAAGAAACTTTATCAGTAATGTCCTTTTGAGGATTGTTAAAGCTCATCTCTACCTTGCCTTTGTCCTTGTCAAAAGTAAAATAACCGCTATAAGTTTTACCGGCTTTGCTCTGTAAACCTTCTAAATAAATAGGATTACCCTTGCTCAGTTCCTTGTGTTGCTCTTCGGTAAGAGTTACCCCTCGTATGACTGTAGGAGCCTCAGTGAGTTTCTCTTGATTAGCGAGTTTAGGAGCTTTGTCTTCAAAGAGAAATTCCACATAACGCTTGTCGGCATTGAACTGCACGGTTGCGTTAAAAGGCTCTCCTTTTTTAGAGGTCATTCCCTCGACAAACAGAGGCTTGCCTTCTTTGAGCGTTTGTTTTTGCTCCTGGGAGAGTTTGACTCCTTTGATTTCATCGGGGACTTTGATGTGTTCACTGCGCAAGGCAATGATTTCATTGGTGAGCCTATCAATACTGATAATAGAAGGGATTTTCTCTTGAGTTTTACTATTGGTAAGCTCAACTGTACGTCCCATATTTCCTGTGGTAAGCAGGTTCTTTTTATCCTCTTCTGAAAACTCGTGACCAAAGAAAGGATAATCCAATTGTGGTTCCTTACGCATCCCGTGAATGGCTACTGCTACTTTTCCATCAACTTCCCTTAGGGATAGACGAGCATCAAAGCGGGTTACTGTAGAGCCTAAATTGAAACTAATAGGTACCAGTTCATTGGTTTTATAACCTTTCAAGAGGGGCTCTAATAGGTTCCTCTTCTCTAAAGACTCTCGACTCACCCCTAAGTTTTGTAGCGTTTCCCAATCAATAGCATCAGGGTTGTACTTGAGTTCCTCTTGGGCAGGAGTACTTTG
>CAURTW010000049.1:0-10722 GCA_963527705.1 uncultured Streptococcus sp. | reverse complement strand
TGAAGAACTGGTAGATCAACTCCAGAAAGATGAAGAAATTGCTCGGAATTGGAAGGATGGAGAGTAGGATGTTTAAAAAGTGAACCATATTTTGTGTTTGCTTTTTTTATTTTTGGAAGAAATTCTTATAGATATAAACCTAATTGAAGCTTTGTTCGAAATCTGTTAAAATAGGGATATTAATAACTTTAAAAAATAAAGAAAAGAGATTATATGATTACAGGTGAATTAAAAAATAAAATTGATCAGTTGTGGGAAATGCTTTGGACTGAAGGTAACGCAAATCCTCTAACAAATATTTAATATATGACATAAAGAGCAAAATCATAATTGACAATTCAAAAATCTCTGGAAGAATTGGAAACCTTGAAAAAATCACTTATACAGAAGCATTTTGGTTAAGATTTGAGATGAGATAGCAGTTTTACACTATCATTGTAATTACCGTACTTATTTGTTACAATACTTCAAAGGAGGAAATCATATGGCAGCAAAAATAAGAAAACAAGAAAATTCAATTACCATTACGATTCCCAGTGAATTCAATATTCCAAGTGACGAAATTATCTTTATTCCTGAAGAGTCTGGACATCAGATTTCTTATGTTTCTGATGATGCCTTTGATTTAAAACTGGATACAATTTTTGATGAATACGATGAAGTTTTCAAAGCTTTGGTGGAAAAATGACAGTATATTTAACGGAAGAGTAAATTGAAAAAATCAATGCTTTAGTAATTCAACGGTATTCTCCAAATAAGCAAATTCAAACAGTTAGTCCTTCAGCGTTAAATATGATTGTGAACTTACAGAATAATTTGGTTTTAGTAAACCTTTTTATCCAACAATTTTTGATAACGCAACAATATTATTTGTCCGATTGATAAAGAAGTATGTTTTTGCCAATGTCAATAAGCGAACAGCCTTTTATGTTTTGGTTCAATTTTTACAATTAAATGGTTATCACTTTTCTTTTTCTGCGGAAGAAGCTGCTGATATGTGTGTGACTATAGTGGTAGGAGCTTTAACTGATGAAAAAATGATAAGCTATTCTAAATGGGTTTCTCAACATTTTATTAGAGAAAAAATTAAAAAATAAGCTAGTATGTTGGATTGAAATGAGCATAAGAAAAAAATGAAGAGACAATATTAGAATTCTGTAATGCAGAAACTCTGATATTGTCTCTTTTTAAAACACGCGATACACATAGGGATTTTCTGGTTTATCGACTTTGGTAAAGCTATCGATTTCCAAGGTTGGGAGGTTTTGTTTGAGTTCTTTATGGTAGTGATTGACCAGTTTTCCTTTGGCTGTTATCCAGGTGTTATTCTCATACTGACGGGTATTTCCCTTGGTCAGCAATCCATAGACACCAGAATCTGCGATACAGTGAATAATGCCGAAGCGGAACAGAAATTGGCTATTAGCATGACTGGGGTCGTTATAGACAAAGCCTGTAAACTGGACTGTCTTGCCTTCAAATTCATCTGGATAGTCGTAGATGGCTTCCATGACTTCCATATAGTTTTCATTCGTAATCTGAATACTATCTTGGGACAAGTATTTATCCGCCGCAGTTCTCATTTCCTTTTCATAAGCTGATTTTGAAAAATAAGAACTGGTATCTGGTTTCAAATATTGGCTTGTCGTCCCTTCACTGGTCTGAATGGCTTGATCTGTGCCTTCTGATAAAGGAAAATGATAGCCTTTGGCAGAAACGGTCTGAGAATCCAAGCTAACAGTTGGAAAAGTTAAACCGACTACAATTGGAATGGCCAAAAGAGCAACACTCGTCACCTTCGCCAATCGGCTGCTCAGATGACTATGGGTTTTAACTTGCTTCATCCAGATATACAATTGAACGATTGCCAAAGCAAATGAAAGCACCATGGAGATATAGGCCAGATAGGAATAGTGCATGTTGATGTACTGGTTTAATTTTCCCGACAGATGGAGATAAATGGTCAATTCAAAATAGCCAGCTAAAACTAAAAATCGAATCATAGGATGACTCCAATCAAGAGAGAATACACTAAGACGACAAGAGTCACAATCGTAATGAAGTGACTGATAAATCGTGCTTTCAAGTAATTTTTCATCATGAGAATATTTTTGATATCCAGCATTGGACCAATGACGAGAAAGGCCAAAACTGGTGCTAAGCCGAAACTCGAGAGAAGGGAAGCTCCGATAAAAGCATCAGCCTCACTACAGAGAGAAAGAAGAAAGGCCAAAAGCATCAAGAGCAGGATGGCAAAAAGAGGGGTTGCACTGATAGAGGTCAGAATCCGTGTCGGAATATAGACCTGTATAACAGAGGCAAAGAGACAGCCAAATACCAAATAACGCCCAGTATCAAAAAATTCATCAATGGCTTGCACAAAGACCTGAAAAACTTTTTTTGCAGGACTCAAATGAGAAAAATCGTGCTCATGACAGGCCAAACGACTTTCTTTTTGAATCGGTTCTTGCCAGAAAAATCCCAGAAAAATCCCAAGTATCACAGCCACAAGAATGGAACCAAGAGCTCGTAACAGGGCGACGTGTAATGAGTTTCCAAAGGCAGAATAGGTCGCAAAGAGGACAATGGGATTGATGACAGGTGCTGTCACAAGAAAGGGAACTGCCGTGTAACTGGGAACCTTCTTTTCCAGAAAACGATTGATAATGGGGACAATTCCACATTCGCAAGAAGGGAAAAGTATCCCGACGAAGGTCCCAAAAAAGATTCTCCCCCAACGATTTCGAGGGAGAAAATGATAAACCTTATCATGTGTGATATAGACCTCAATCAGCCCTGAGACAATACTTCCGATCAGCACGAAAGGGAGGGCTTCAATGATAATGGAGAGAAAAATGGCTCCAGTCTGAAGCACACTAGATGGGAGTTGTTGGAAAGCAGCCATCTAGTTTTTCTTTTCTGCTTTGGCTTTTTTCTCTTTGTCATCAGGGAAAGTAACTTGTTTCAAATCAGGGAGTTTCGCAAACTCTTCAAACATCTTGTCCAAGTCGTCCGTTTTTGTAAATTTTACAGCCATAGGTGTACCTCGATTCTAAATTCTACCTCTATTATACTATTATTTTGAGGAAATTGGATTATTTTGATAATCACAGATGCAAAAATAGGTAAGGCAAAACAAGATCTGTTCCTTAGGGTATAATATCCATACCTCTGATACTTTTTTTGAGCAGTTAGCCAAACTTTTTGTTCAGCAATATACCCATTTGATGATTGATTTCTACTGTGGTGTTAATTTCATAAACTTCAGTGTGTTTGATGAACTACTCAAAATTTATTACCGAAAAATCAATAACGCCGTTTTAACGGTTAGATTGTTAATAAACACTGGTAAGTATCTCTCAACTTCGGTGCAGATCCATTCTGGAATCGATACTCAAAAGTTTTGTGGGTTGATTTTATTGCTAAGTTTGACTAATTCTGTTTAACGTTATAGTCGTTCACAATTTATTTATTAATACTCGAGAAGGATTACTCTGTTTGTTAAGGAAGCCCAGCTTTTTTTATGTAAAATTTACAGTCAGGAAATAAATTTCCAAATTCGAATTGAAAGAGTATCTTGAGGAGAAAAATCCGATATATGGGCAGACAATGGTGTTGTAGAGTGTGGATTATTAGGGAAAGTATATTACAGGCTATAATGTTGATTGCTACCTTCAAAGATTTTACTTCATTTGAATATTCAAGCAAACAAGTGCATCTTAGGAATTTTATCCTTACTCGAATCATGAAACATCTCAAAGTTTTTCTCATCAACTTGCTTCCAATCTAACTTAAAATTATTAAAAGAATATAGGTTGCTTCTATCTCTAGTTTTTTTAAGAAATTGGGAGTCGGTAAGTAACAAGAAGATTGTGAGAACCGACTCAAAATATGCTATAATAGAATCAGAAAAATTTGAAAAACCCGAAGGGTACCCTTCCTTTATTATATTCATAATAAAGGAAGGGTACCCTTCCTTTATTATATTCATAATAAAGGAATCCTATCAGTCCTTCGCTAAATTATAACTGAAAGGTAAACTTTATATGAAACAAGAACTGGAACAGCTTCTGGCACAAAATGGCACCTTTATGGTGGAAGGCGCACTCAATAAAAATAAACTGGCAGAATTAGCACGACAGTATAATCCTGAACTCCTCAGTCTCTTGATGAGTGATGAAAAAATCTCTAATCACTTCTTTTCTAAGCTGGAGACAGGTGTGCTCGTCTTTAAGAAAGATGTCTTTTTACAGTTTCTCAACAACAAGGAGTTTCTCCCAGACAGTTTTACGGCTTATAAGACGAAAATTGGTCTTGCAACTGGAAATAAGTACATTTCTGAAAATCAAGAAGTTGTTCTCAATTTTCCATACAAAGACTGCATACTTGAGGGTGGACAGACTAGGGACGATGCCAAACGTCAAGAGATTTTCTTCAATGAAACCCTTGCACCAACCGAAATCAATCGCCTGCTGGATGACAAGGTCTTGACTAATTTCAAGAGATACGACAAAGATGGCGATCATAACGTGGAAGAGATAAAAGATACTGATAATCTTATCATCAAAGGGAATAATCTTATCGTTCTGCATAGTTTGAAAAAACGATTTGCCGGGAAAGTGAAGCTCATCTACATTGATCCGCCGTATAATACAGGAAGTGATGGGTTTAATTATAATGATACATTCAATCATTCAACTTGGCTAACCTTTATGAGAAACAGATTTGAAATTTCAAAAGAATTACTTTCTGAATACGGTACAATTTTTGTTAGTTTAGATGATAAAGAGGCTCATTACTGTAAAATATTGATGGATGAAATATTTGGAAGAGAGAACTTTATAGCTGATATTTGTCACAAATCTCGTGCCTCTGTTTCTAATGATAAAATCATATCATCAAGCCATAATCATTTATTATTCTACGCAAAGAATGAAAGAAAAATTTTCAGTATTCAAAAAGAATATGGTATAAGTAAAGACCTATCTACCTTCAAAGATAAAGACGAATTTGGGTACTATAAGTTGGTTCCAGTTGATGGTCCTGGAGGTGCTGCAAAAGGAAATCCATTCTATGAATTTCTGGGTATCGAGAAATACTGGAGATTTTCTAAAGATAGAATGCAGGAGATGTATGAAGACGGGCTAATTGTAAAAAAAGGCAAGAGTCTATATCAAAAATATTATAAAACAAAAGCAGAACAAGGTAGGCAAACTATTACTACTTGGTGGGATGAAGGATATTTAACTTCGAGCGCATCAAGTGAACTAAGAAAAACGATAGAAACCACATTTAGTAATCCCAAAAATGAAAGTCTACTAGAACTAATTTTAGAATTTGCGAGCCAAGAAAATGATATTATTCTCGACTTCTTTATGGGTTCAGCAACCACACAAGCCGTCGCCCACAAAATGAACCGCCAGTACATTGGTATTGAACAAATGGACTACATTGAGACCGTGTCCGTTAAACGTTTGGAAAAAGTGATTGAGGGCGAACAAGGTGGTATTTCAAAATCTGTCGACTGGCAGGGTGGAGGTTCATTTGTTTACTGTGAACTGAAAAATGATGCCCAGGATTTTAAAAATACAGTCTTAGAGGCAAGAGAGCCTGAAACTCTATCTCAACTATTTGAACAGGCGAAAAAGTCCTCCTTCCTCTCTTATCGTGTCGACCCTAAAAAGTTGAAAAAGTCAGAATTCGAAAAGCTTTCATTAGCAGAACAAAAGCAAATCCTATCTGAGATTATTGATAATAACAATCTCTACGTGAATTACTCGGATATTGACGATATTGATTACGGGATTTCCGCTCAAGATAAAGAGCTGAATCATGCTTTCTACGGAAAGGAACAGTAAGCTATGCCTTTCATTTACGAAACCTATGACACCGTCAGTCGCTCTGGCTTCAAAAACTTTCGAGTAGATTTGCCAGATTACATTACTAAAAACCTGAAACATCCTTTTCGTCCGTATCAAGAGGAGGCTATTGGACGCTACCTTCACTATAAAACAGATAGCAATCGTGCTATTCCAGAGCAAGTCCTCTACAATATGGCGACTGGTTCTGGGAAGACGCTTTTGATGGCGGCGGTTATCTTGGAAAAGTACCAGCAAGGTGAGCGAAACTTCATCTTCTTTGTCAATAACGACAATATTCTTACCAAAACCAAGGATAATTTCTTGGAGAGCTCTTCTGGTAAGTACCTTTTTGCGGAAAAGATTGTCATGGATGGGCAAATCGTGACAGTTCGTGAAGTGATGGATTTTTCAGATAGCCGTGAAGATAGTATCAATATCGTTTTCACCACCATCCAAAAACTCCACCAAGACCTGAATACGCCACGAGAAAATCGTCTATCTTATGAGCAGTTCAAGGATATTTCCGTTGTCATGTTGGCGGATGAAGCCCATCACTTGAATGCTGGACTGGATACAAACGAGAAAAAAGACAACACCAGCTGGACTTCTACCATTGAAGCTATCCAGAACACCGCTAAAAAATTCAGTATTTTTGAGTTTACGGCAACGATTGACCTAACAAATCTAACCTTAGCTCAAAAGTACGAAAAATCCTTACTTTTCAAATATGATTTGAAGGAATTTCGACTGGACAAGTATTCGAAAGATGTTCTCTTTCATCTGGTGGATGGCGAAGTCAATAATCGTATGTTGCAGGCTATTATCATCAGCCAATACCGCAAGAAAATAGCGCTAAAAAATGGCATCAATCTGAAACCTTTGGTTATGTTCAAATCGCAGAAGATTGCTGAGAGCCAAGAAAATTTGGACGAATTTTTGAATTTGCTGGAAAATCTTGTCTCTGCTGATATTCAAGCCCAGCGAGAGCTTTTTTCAGAAATGGATGAAAAATCAAACATTTTGAAAAAAGCATTTTCCTATTTCGAAAAAGTCGGTATTTCTAATGCAGACTTGGTGGCTGAGCTTCAGGAAGATTTTCGAAAAGAACGCCTACTCCTAGTAGATGGAAAGAACAAAAATAAGGACAGTCTCACTCTCCTCAACACTTTGGAGCAACCAACTAATGAAATCCGTGCGATTTTTGCCGTGGATATGCTGAACGAGGGATGGGATGTTCTCAATCTTTTCGATATCATCCGTCTTTATGACACCCGTGATGGTAAGACTACAAAAGACGGATTTGTCGCTGGGAAAACCACCAATACCGAGAAGCAGTTGATTGGCCGTGGTGCTCGTTATTATCCTTTTGTGATTGGAGATAATTTTGAAGAAAAATACACTCGAAAGTTTGATGAGAATGAAAACAATGAACTTCGAGTGATTGAGCAACTTCATTATCATTCTGCGAACAACCCTCGCTATATTTCAGAACTCAAGCAAGTCTTGCGTGAATCTGGGATTTATGATGACCAAAATCTGGAAGAACGTGAGCTCAAGCTTAAGGAGTCTTTCAAGAAAACGCGAACCTACACAGATGGCGTCGTTTGGATGAATAAACGTCTTTCTTATGAGCAACTACTTGAACAACGTCAAGGAAGTCTATTTGATACGAATTTCATTCCCAAATCTTTCGAAGTCAAACTCCCAACCCATATTGTGCGAGATATTGAGGCATTTGATGAAGGAAATTATGTTTCGGATTCATTAGAGGCGATTACCTTCAAATTTGGCAAAGTTATCAGCAACAATATTGTCAGAACAGCTATCAATCGCAATAAAAAATTCTCGTTCGATAATCTACAGAAAGCTTTCGTAGGATTGGCAAATGTTACTGGATTTATCAATATGCTTTCAGATATTGATATGCGAGTGGAGTCTCAGTACAAACTAGTGAATGATTTAACCCCAGACGACAAACTTTATATTACTGAAAAACTTCTTCATCACATTGAAAAAGATTTGATTGCGACCGATGAGCGCTTCTTCGGTTCAGAAAAATTCGAAAAATACAAAATAAAGGACTTGTTTGAAGATAATATCTTGCGAAAATACACCATTAACCACCAAAGCCAAGCAGAGTTTGGTTTGTCACAGAAAAATATAGCCGAAACCCAGTATTTCGAAGATTTGGATAATCTAGACTGGTACGCTTACAATGACAACTTCGGCACCAGTGAGGAAAAACTTCTCGTCCGTTTGATTAAAGATTTGATGACTGAACTTGAAGAAAAATGGACAGATATTTACCTACTTAGAAATGAAAAAGCTGTAAAGATTTATAGTTTTGCTAATGGGAAAGCCTTTGAACCAGACTTTCTCATGTTCGCTAACGACAAAAATACAGGAAATGTTTCTTGGCAGATTTTCATTGAACCAAAAGGAAGTCAATTCTTGGACGCAGATAATACTTTCAAAAATAGTAAGGAAGGCTGGAAACAAGAGTTCTTGCATCAAATCTCTGAACGAGATGAGGCGAGGACGCTAGTTGATGATGAACATTATCGGATTGTGGGTTTGCCGTTCTTTAATGAGACGATAAGTAAGGACGAGGTCAAGGAACAACTACGGACACTCTAATACATAACGTGAGTAGGAGATAAGAAAATGTATATTTCTAAAATTAAACTAGTAAATTTTAAGAGTTTTAAAGGAGAGCATGTTATTGAATTCTCGGAAGGTGTAAATTTTTTTGTAGGAAATAATAATTGTGGTAAGACGACAATTTTTAAAGCAATTGAATTCATTCAGAGTGGAAAAAACAAGTTAGATTTTATAACTCAGGGGCTTGAGACTGAAAATATATCTGTCGAACTTGAATTCAAAGGTGCAGATCTCAGTGAAATAGTTAATGATGAAAACCTAAATCTTAATAAATACAGTGACTATGTAATCGATAATGAAGATGGTACGTATAGTCTTAGGGTTTTAAGGTCGTCTCAGGAATGTGAAGTAACGCAAGGCAAAAAAACAGTTTCTTTAGATATCTCAAAAGTAAGGATTTATAATCCAAATTCAACCGAGGAAGATGATATAAAGAGGTTTGAAAATCCCACAGGCATTGATAAAACGATTACTGCATTATTTGATGCTCAGTTTGTATATTCGGATATAAGGAATGAAGATTATCAAGATTTTGGTAAGACCAAAATAATAGGTAAAATAATTAATGATATAACAAAAGATTTTCAAAAAGGCGATACATGGAGAGAATTTCAAGATGCTCATAACAAAACTTTTGGAGATGAAGGGTTGGGTAGAATTCTTGAAGGAATTGCGACTAAAATTTCCTCCGTGTTGAAAGAGCAGTATGGAGATGGTGAGGTACAATTTAATTTTGGATTGCCTGAAATTGATAATTTCTTTAAGACGGGTAGTCTTCTTCTTTCGGATAATGGTATTTCAACTTCTGTTTCAGAAAAAGGTACTGGAATGCAACGGGCATTAGCTTTAAGCTTAATTCAAGTTTATGCTGGTGTGCTTGATAATGAAGAGGAAACATTATCTAAGCCAATTATGTTTTTTATTGATGAGCCTGAGACATTTTTACATCCTAAAGCGCAAGATAAACTTATCGATTCACTTAATAAAATTGCTGAAAAATATCAAGTTTTTATTACGACTCATTCTCCTTACCTGTTAAAAAAGTTTGACTGTAGAACTCAGCAAATCAATATTTTTTCCAAGAATGACGACGGAGTGAATTTTGTATCGGATAAGCGGGAATTAAATTTATTCGGAACTACCTCACCGACAATAGGAGAAATAAACTACATTGCTTTTGGAGTAAACAGCGTGGAATTTCACAATGAATTATATGGATTTATCCAAGCAAAAGCGATCGATGAGGATGAAAAAAAATATTCCGAGAAAGAATTCGAAAAATGGCTTGTAGATAAAGGCATAACTCAAGATAAAGACTATAATCGTTTATTAAAAAACGGGAATATTCAGCAAGAGCAAAAAACTCTTCCAACTTTAATTCGCAACATCATTCATCATCCAGAAAATCAAAATAACAGCTATACTACAGAAGAATTGGAAGAGTCAACAGAATTACTTTTGAATATTTTACATGATTTAGTGTAAAATAAACAGGATGTCTTGACATAGACGTCCTGTTTTAGGTTATGGGAATATTATTATTTTGGACTGCTGTTTTCTCTGTGGTATAATAGGTTTATGGATAAAAAATATTTAAAAATTTCCCAAGATTTGGGTGTGACCTTAAAACAAATTGATACTGTCTTGTCTTTAACAGCTGAAGGGGCAACTATTCCCTTTATCGCGCGTTATCGCAAGGACATGACTGGTAGTCTGGATGAGGTGGCGATTAAGGCTATTATCGACTTGGATAAAAGTCTGACAAATCTCAACGACCGTAAGGAAGCTGTTTTAGCTAAGATTCAAGAACAAGGCAAGTTGACCAAGGAGTTGGAAGAGGCAATCTTAGCTGCCGAAAAATTAGCAGACGTAGAAGAACTCTATCTACCTTTTAAAGAAAAACGTCGGACTAAGGCAACCATTGCCCGTGAAGCTGGACTCTTTCCTCTTGCTCGCTTGATTTTGCAGAATGTAACTGACTTAGAGAAGGAAGCTGAAAAGTTCGTCTGTGAAGGATTTGCGACTGGCAAGGAAGCCTTAGCTGGTGCAGTTGATATCTTGGTCGAAGCCTTATCGGAGGATGTCAATTTACGTGCTATGACTTATCAGGAAGTGCTGAGACACTCTAAACTCACTTCTCAAGTTAAGGATGAAAGTCTCGATGAAAAGCAGGTTTTTCAGATTTATTATGATTTTTCAG
>CAURTW010000048.1:0-11292 GCA_963527705.1 uncultured Streptococcus sp. | reverse complement strand
ATTTTAAGGTTACATGGCCATCTTTATGAGCATAGTCAGAAAACTCAACAAAATTATTGTAAACACCGTCAAACAATTGATCAAAGTTATTTATCTTACGGACATCATTACTTCCGTATGTTGGATGAATGCCCATAGTTGTAGATTCTAGTTTGGTTGGTTGCACTTCTTTAGTCGTTACAAGGAGAGAAGTTGATGGCAGGCCTTGTTCTTGATTTGTTTTATTAACAAGACGAACATAACGTACCAAGTGAGTTGCGACAATTCTGTCTGTCAACTGGCTAGCTGGGGTCCATTCTTGAGCATTTGCAGAATACTCTAGACTTAGGGCTGGGTTGGCCTGGCCTTGGAGCTGGATGCTCTTGACTTGATGGATTCGGTCAAGCTTCATACCTAGATAGCTATGAGCAGGAAGTTTAGTTCCAGCTGGAATTTGAAGCTCGTAACTGCCCAAGCTATCCACTACTGGTGTTTCCTTTAAGGCATCCACGTTGGTGTCTGTTAAGTCAAGATTTGGACTATCTACATCCACTCTAAATTCCGCAATTCTCCACCATTTACTTAAGGTTTCTGTATTACGAATGCGAACAAAACGAGTTGTAAATTCTTGCACGATATCAGAAGTTTGTTGCCCTGTTAAATTTTGAAGTGTAGTCCAATTTGTACCATCCGCAGAATATTCGACGACTCCAGATGCTAGTTTATCCCGTTCCCCTTGCATCAGATGAACTCGTTTTACTTTATGCAATCCACCTAAGTCCATTTGTACCCAAGCTTGTTCTGGTGTGACATTGGTTTGATCAACATGTGCCATCATAGATTCCGTGTTTTCTTGACCATCTTGCATCTGAACAGCACTTGTTCCATATTTATAAATCAGATTTGAACTTAAGCTAATAGTGCCCCTAACCTTCTTACTACCCAACTCTAGGGGTCTATTTACAGCAATTTCACGCATGGCGAGCCAAGCATTATCCTTCTTAGCTGTTGCTATCATACGAACAGCTTGAGCTGTGATATCGAGATCATTAAATTCCAGAATGCGTTCTCGACCAGTATATGCAGGGCTCGTTATGGCTACCCATTCTCCTTTTTCATTTTGATATTCCACAACTGCATTACTAAAGGTATAGTTATCAGCCGTATTAGTACCCGTAGCGAAACCTAATTTGTGTATTTTAATTGCCTTATTAAATCGCAAGCCTACATAATCACCTCTTTCAATCACAATTGTTGTTTTGGCAATCACATGTGTATCAAAGTCACCATCTGTGACTTCTTTCAATCCGCCTTCTATTCCAGCACGATTCGTAATAAATGTTGTCACAAATTTATTTGGATTCAACATTGATTGGATGTGCAAGGCTAAGTATTCTTTGAGATTATTGATAAATGGTCGAATATGTTGGACACCAAATTCTGCGTATTCATAATGGTCAACGTAAAAGAAGGCATGTTTAACTGACTGGTCATAATGTTTGACTCCTGCCTGATAATACTCCCATACCTTGGCATCATTTTTTTCAGTAAGTCCTTCCGTAGCTGTTAAGAAAGCTTCAAGCGCGTTCATTTGATCCACTGTATTATCTAACCAATAGTGAATTTGTTCAATTAATTTCTGATCGCCTTTTTCTTTAAGTAGAAGAGCATTGGCTTTCAAACCAGCAAAAATTTCCCTCAACTCTTTTCTTTCAGAATCCAGATTTTGACCAGATTTGAGTTTGTTATAAAATTCTATCAATTTTGGAGCCAATTCTACAGACTCTTCTAATTTAGTGACATGTGGAGGTCTATTTTGATTACGCATATGTTTTCCGAGTTCTCTAAACGCCTTTGAAACACTGCTTTCTTCGAAACGATCATTGACTACAAAGTTAAAGGCCATATCGTTAATCTGTTCTGCTTCTTCTGCGCTTTGCCATTGTTTCCATCCATACTGAGCCATATCAAAAAGTGCTACTTTAGAAGCTTCAGATTGTTGCATTGGATTTAACATAATTCCTTGTGCAAGTGATAAATCAACATTTGGATGTAAGAATTTTTCACCACCACCAAGAATTAGGTGGGGTTTTGTATTGTCATTACATGGCCAGTTAATCCAGAACTGAATTGGACGGTAAGTTTTACCGCCTTCCGTTAAATTTTTCTTTAAGTTCGTTAAGAATGTTTGGTCAACAGCACCCCAAACCTTTCCACCAGTAAGTGTTAAATGGACATTTTCAGGAAGATGTTCATTCAAGGTCCGGAGTTCAGCTTCAGTTCCTTGCCCCATGTACCAGGCAGGAACAAAAATCATATCTTTACGAAGACCACTGTATGTTGTTTGTTTTTCAGTCAACCAATTTGTTATATCTTTCATCAAGCGAACATAACTATGATAGCCACCAACTGGGCTTGGTGCATCGTCTGCAAGCACACCAAATTCTCGCACTCCTACGTCCAATAACTGAGTAAATTTAGCCTTGATGGTTGCAAGATCAGCCTGGTAATGCGCTTCATTACCAAAGCGGATACGTTTGTTCATAAATGGATGAATAGTCCAGACATAACGTGTTTTCGTCTCATTACCGACACGAGCAAGTTCACGAATTTCAGCCAGTTTTTCTTCTGGGTAGAGTTCACGCCATTTCTTATTGTGATATGGATCATCTTTTGGTGCGAAATAGTATTGAGATAACTTCAATTCACTTCCATAACGCATCAATTCTTTACGATTTTCATTAGACCATGGATTGCCATAGTAACCTTCGATGAAACCACGGTTCTTGATTTCAGCGTAATCTTCCACTGTCACATTGCGAAGAACTGGAACTTGACTTTCTTTGAGCATGTGTTTCAAAGTTGTCAAACCATAGAAGACCGCATCTGTGTCTTTTCCGACGATGGAAATTGAGTTGTCCTTGACGGTCAAGGTATAGGCATCAATCTTGTCAAAAAGACCCGCTGAAACATTAGATAAGTTTTGTTCTGCTTGTGATCCGCGTCCATGCACTCCAAGATATATATTAGTTGCGCCAGCAACTGCTGATTGACTAGTAGTGTAGGATACTTGATTGTCCTGCAAGACACTCTTCAAGCGATTACGAGTGTAAATATCGAGTTGATCTCCCATTACCAGATTGACTTGCTTACGAAGAGCTGTTACTCCTTCTCCATACGTCACTTTTTGTGGAGTTGGGAAGACCTTGTACTCTTTCTTGAGATAATCTGCGCTCTTGCTGGCAGCTACAATACTATCTTCGCTAGCTGGTTTGCTTGCTGTGAATTGATCTGCCAATTCAACTGTTCCATCACCTGTTTGCTCGACTTTTGGAGTTTCAGGTGTAGTTGGTTGACTTGGTTTAGCGATTTCTTTATCATTTTGTCCTCCACTCATAGCTTCAGACGGCTTCGTTTCATTCTCTGGGGTTCCAGATGCATCAGCTAGTTTAGGATTATTTGTCGAATCGGTAGAGCCAATCGCTCCTGCAGCTTCTCCATTTCCAACTGTCGAGCTGCCTTCCTTCCCAGCATTTTCTCCTGCTTTCTTCAAAACTGCTGCAAGCTCATCAGGTAACTTTTCCAGTGGCTGAGCTTGAGTTATAGTTCCCTCTTTATCTCCTACACTACCTGTTTCTGCTGCCTCTACTAGATTAACACCAAAGATACTGGCACCAATCATAACAGAAGCTACTCCAATAGCGAATTTACGAATACTGTAATGACAACGTTTATTGAAAAAATTTTTACCCATCTTTATCTTATCTCCTTTCGTCTAAACACGAAAGTAAACGATTCCATTTTTACTAGTAAAGACGGAGAGGCCTAATTGGTCCTCTCCATCTATTCGACTCATTTATCGATACATTTTTTATCTTCTACCAATCTATACAAATAGAATGGTATTAGACGCACAGACTAATCCTCTTTGCGTTTTGCAGTTAATAAAGCTGCTGATAAGGCCAAGGTAACACCTGCCAAGAAAATAGCTGTTTCTGACTGTTTTTCACCAGTTTCTGGCAATCTCTTGTCTTCCTTGGCAACTTGAACTGGTGCTTCTGGAATTTGAGCTTTTTCTAACGAACTTAGCTTGAACTCTGGTTTTTCTAGTGTCGGAGCAGCTTGATCTCCTACTATGGCTAGAATTCCTGTGTATTCCGGAACTGCATTTACTGCTGCTTCTACAAAGTTAGCACCGCCTTTGAATTCTGGAACTTCGTTTACTGGCGCAGGTTCCTCACCCTTACTATTTGAAATAGATGGTTTTACTCCTACCTCAATAATACGATCTTGAGCTTTTCTTTGTTCAGAATGAACACGAGTTCTAGTAGTTCCTGATACTTGAATATAGTCAACTTTTTCTCCAGCTTGTCCTTCAGAAACTACACGACGTTTACCTTGAGCAAGCTCAGGAGTTTCACGAATAACTTCTTTAAACGGAAGTGGAGTCTTTTCAATTTCCAAGCTTGGAGCTTCTGCTACTAAGTTCTTAACGCCTTCTGTCGGTGTTGTTTGGAAGGTAGACTTAAAGTGTAAACGATATTCTTTCACCAAATTTCCATCTTTGGAAACAAGACGAACGAGTGTTGGAAGATTTGTATTTCCATGATCCACTACCGTGACTACTCCATGTCCACTAGTTGTCGCAGTGACTTTTGGTTTAGTTCCCATTGTTGTTAGGGTGTACTCTGTCACATTTGGATCAAAGTTTTCCAATGCTTTTCCATCGATCGAAATAGTCGCTGACGGTGTTTCGACTTCTGCTCCCTTGCCTGCAGAGTAGGCTGTAAATTCGACTACTGCTAGCCCGTTAGTAGTAGACTTACGAGTCATTCGAGCACGAATAGCTATCGCTTGAACCGGTTCAAAGTTAAACTCGATTGGTTTCCCAGCTACTAATTCTCCAGAAGCTTTGTAAGGAATTGGTGCCCAATTTTCTGCCTTGTTAAATGGATGATCAGCATTTTCTTCATAACGAGAGATAGTAGTTGGTTCTGTAAAGGCAGGGCCAATATATCTTTCTAGAACCATTTTCTCTGGGGCATCTGTTCCACTATCTTTAAAGAACTGAATAGCTACTTTTCCAATAGATTGGGTGGCAATTTTACCGTCCTTCTTAAAGAGTAGTCCGACAGAAGTTTCTTCATTTTTCGGAGTACGAGACCAGTTTGTCCAACGTCCATCTTCATTGTATTTTCCATCATTGATATAGAAAATTCGATCATGTGAAGCTGCTTGTGTATCGTTCGTTGTCGAAGCAAAGGCTTTAGAATCCGTTTCATTGTTGCTTGGATTTTCTGAAATGACTTGATTTCCTTTAGAAACAACTGTCACCTGCATTTTAGTCGTTAGATTTGTACCAATGACATGACCGGTAATTTCAAATGTTCCCTCATGCTCTGTCGCATGTTCAGGAATAGCATCCCACTTCACTGCAAGTTTATCTGTAGTCCAAGTATTTGAAGTTGGATAATAAACAGTGACTTCTGATGGAAGTTGAAGGGTATCTCCGAGCTTCAAAGTAGTTGCACCATTTTCAGCTGCTAAAGGTAGACTTGTATCTTTTTCATCATTACGGTAGATCCGATATTCTTTTAAAATAGTGCCATCTTCAGCCTTCAAAATAAGACGTGTCGCACCTTTTGGACTGGTTGCCGGAACAACTGTTACCAAACCATTATTGCTAGCGGTTGCAGTGATTTCTTTGCTAGATTGAGGAATATAGTAATCAGTCTTAGATGGATTAAAGTGTTCAAGATCCTTGCCATCTACCTTGATAGAAATCTCTGAACTTGTAGAGCTTAAAACCTTGTTTCCAAGAACAGTTAGCTCTGTGAGACCAACACCTGAAGTTCCATCAGCCTTCTTCATGCGCATACGAACAGCATAGGTTTCTACCTTGTCAAATGTGAAGTGATTGGTTTGAGTTGCAGATAACTGACTTGGAGCATGTAAATTCTCAACTGCTTTCCAATTGTCTGGATTATTAAATGGATGATTAGTATCACGCTGAGCATTGCTGACATCACTTGGTAAATCTGGAATTTCTTTACCTACATAATATTCAACTACATATTCTTTTGGAAGACCAATTGCTCCATCAGTATAGAAATCAACCGACAAATTGTTGACAAAACGTTTCGTCAAGTCTCCTGAATTACCAAATAAGATAGAAGCCCAGTCATTATCAGTATTTGTTCTCCAAGTTGTCCATCTATTTTTAGTATCTGATGGCGTTCTTGATACAGTCAAGTCGTTCAAGGTATTGGCTGAATCATCTCCACCTGTATTGGATACAATGGCAGCTGGTAATTGTGAACCTGTCCATTGTTTAGAGATATTATTTCCAGCAACCACTTGACTAGACACTCGAACATGAGCTTTAGTTGTCAGATTGCTACCTACTAAACGACCATTGATTTCATAGACCCCTTCAGTTTGACTAAAGTTAGCTGGAACCTGATCCCAAACAACATCTTTGTAGATAGTTGTTCCGTTAGAATGGTAAGTCCGGACATTGGCTGGCAATTGAACCGTCTCACCCTTAGGTACTGTGAGGCTGATTTCCTCTGAAACTTGCAATCCTTCAACCGTTACAGTCGCTTGTGCTTCGATATCTGTACCTTCCACATGTCCTTTAAGCGTAAAGCTATGATAGTGCCCCAACTCTTTTTCATCTACCTTATCCCAAGTTACAGATACTTTGCGTGGTAAGCCCTTATCAAATTCTGCTCCAACTTCTTTAGGTAGATTCGGTTGCTGATTGATGTCTGTAGAAACAGATACAGGATGCAGTTTCACAATCTTCTTGTTAACTTTATTTTCTTTAATCACTACTTCAGTAGTTAAAGATTCTGTTTTCTCTGTTTGATTATCGATTCGAGGTGTCAAAGTCACTCTTCCCTTAGTATAGAGCAATAGATTCTGACCATTCACCTCAAGATGTCCCCCATCAGATGATTTAGCTTCTAAGTGAATATCTGAAGCCGAAAATTCTGTTTGTGAACCATCCTCATAACGACCAATGACGTGATAAGTTAATACTTGATCTTCAGTGGCAGTTTCTTTTCCTTCTACAACCACTTCCAAACGTTTCAAAGCAGGAGCTTCCTTCACAAACTGAATTAAGTAAGTTTGAACCAAGTCACCCTTTTGGTCACTCAAGAAGAGAGAAGCCTGATAACCATTATCAGCAGAAGCTTGCTGAACAGTTACTTGATATCCGGTACTCTGAGCTCCAACACTTGGAATTGTTCCAGTGTAAGGAAGAGATACACGGTAATAGGTCTTGCCAGACTCAAAATTCTCAAGAGCTTTATCCCCAACAGTAAGTCCTGTAATGCTACTTGTTGTTTCCTTACTACTTGCGATAAAGGTTGCAGTCACTTCACGGTCGTCATCTACCAATTTACCAGTAGCCTCCGTACGTCCACCTTCCTTGTTCAAAGCAGCAGGGTCTTTCAAGGTCCAAGAAACAACATCAGTATCAATCAAGCTACCATCTGTCAGAACAGCAGTGACCGTTTTATCCAAATCAGCAGCATTCGTTCCAACTGGGACTGTAGCAACTTTTGGTAACCATCTATCTAAAGCAATCACTTTAACAAGTGCCTCAGCTGGGGTTTCCAAACCTTCCACTCGTCCAGAGACTTTCTTTTCACCTGCACTTGTAAGCAAGTCTGATGGCACGTCCCATGTTACAGTCTTTTCCTCAACACTACCATCGCTATAAATAGCTGTTACTGTTTGAGGCAATTCAGGATTTGTTGTCACGTCAGTTGTTGCTTTTACAGGAGCAAAGGCTACAAAGTGACGGTTTTCTTTCTTACCAGACACAGTTGCGACTGTTGCGCTATCAGAAGTTAAACCAGCAGAATCTGCATAAAGAGTAAATTTACCTTCTTTTTCTGTTGATTTTACAATGACAACCCCTTTACCATTGAAAGCACGTCTTTGCCATGTTCCATCTGCTTGAGCTTTGTAGCGTTCACGACTAGCTTGTTCTCCATTATCCACACCAACGATTTGTCCCTGACCATGAAGATTGAAATGAACAAGATTGTTAGCTGTTGGAACCACATTCCCATCACCATCAACAATTTCGTAATGGATGTAGGATAGGTCTTTTCCATCTGCAGTGATAACATGCTCTTCTTTAGTCAGACGAACTCTTGCTGGCTCCCCAGCAGTTGTCACACTATCACGCGCAATTTCATTACCATTTTCATCTCGAGCAATCGCAGTCAGTGTACCTGGTTGGTATTTCACAAGCCACTCAAGATACAATTCACTTGGTTTAGCCCCCTCATGATATGGACGTCCATCTTCTGTCGTTTTCTTAATAAATTCCTTTTTACCAAGTGACTCTCCATTTAAGAACAATTCGACGCTTGCAGCATTTGAGAAGGTACGAACCGGAACCTTTCCATCAACCAGCATCTTGCGTTCCTTAAGGGTCTCTTCAGTCCAGTTCCAATGTGGTAAAATGCGAACAGTTGGCTTTTCTTTAGCACTATACCATTCACTACGGTAAAGGTAGAAATCATTCTTTGGTAAACCAGCTGTATCAATAATACCAAAGTAAGAGCTCTTGACAGGTGTACTATCTTGGTTATGCCATGGAGTCGGTTCTCCAATATAGTCAATTCCTGTCCAGATAAATTGTCCAGCATAGCCAGCACGATCACGGTCAAAAGTCCATGATTCAGTAGCTGTTCTTCCCCATCCAACACGGTCATTACCATAGTCAGATTGTTCATAGTGACGATTTGGACGATTGTCATGTCCAAGGATTTGAGCAGGGTTATAATAAGAATCACGCGTTCTAGTAGCTGAAGAGGTTTCAGAACCATAAATGAGCCAGTCTGGATGAGCACTACGAACCGCATCATAAAAACGTTCACCATAGTTCATACCGACAGCATCCATGATTTCTGCGAGTTTCAAGAAATCACCTGTCGCTGCACGACTAAATTTATTTTCACCCATGGTGACATAACGTTCAGTATCAATCGCCTTGATAATAGCCTTCAGACGTTTAGCTGTCTCGATAGAACGAGGACTACCATTTGCCTCCTCTACCTCATTTCCAAGAGACCACATGACGATAGACGGATTGTTCTTATCACGTTCTACCATTGTTCTGAGATCAAAATCAGACCACTTCTCACCCTTCTTAGCCTCCGGATGAGTTGCATCTTGATCAAAGAACCGTCCATAGTCGTAAGTCTTCTTGCCACCATACCAAGTATCAAAAGCTTCCTCTTGAACCAAGAGACCTAAACTAGCTGCAGCATCAAGCAACTGAGGACTCGCTGGATTGTGGGTTGTTCGAATAGAGTTAACCCCCATATCTTTCAAGAGTTTTAATTTACGATAGGTAGCCTTATAATTCTCTTCTGCCCCCAAGGCTCCATTGTCATGGTGAATACTTACTCCATGGAATTTCATGCGTTCACCATTCAAAGAGAAACCATCCTTAGCAGTCCAATTGAAATAGCGGTAACCAAATGTATCTTCTGTTACATCAACTAGTTGACCTTCTTTATAAACCTTTGTTTTCAGCACATACAGTTGAGGATGATAACTTTTTGTCGTCCAAAGAGTTGGTTTATTAACTAGGATTGTTTGTCTGAAATCTGCAACTTCATTTTCTGCTAAATTCTTCGTTTCAGAGCGCACTAATTCTGAAACAACCTTACCTTCCTTAGTAAAAATTTGTTGTTCCACAAAGACTTTAGCAGCCTTCTTATCCGTATTTTTAATCTTACTTTGAACCTGTGTTTCAACATTCCCTTCTTTTTGCTCAGCAAGTTTTGGAGTAGTGATATGATTACCATTTTCGGCAACATGGACTTTATCACGATAACTAAGGGTTACATCACGATAAATCCCACTTCCTGAATACCAACGACTGCTTGGTTGCTTATTGGTCACTTGAACAGTAATTGAATTTTCACTACCATCCTTGTTTAAAAATTCTGTAATATCATATGAAAAATGATTATAGCCACTTGGATAATGTCCTACAAATTTACCATTTACATAGACCTTTGAATCCATGTAAACCCCATCAAAATTGATACGAACATCCTTATTCTTGTCTGCTTCATTTAATGTGAAAGTCTTACGATACCAAGCTGTTCCACCATTTAACTGGCCACCTTCATTACGTGCGGGAGACTTGTGATCGAAGTCAAAATAAATACTCCAATCATGAGGAAGATTCAATTTAGACCAATCATGAACATCCACATCTTTTTTTGAAAAATCTCCTTGGGCATTTAGTTTAAAATACCAATCTTTATTAAAATCTTGTTTTCGCTCCGATAATAGCTGCTTCTCTTTTTCAACATCCGCTTTACTTGGCTCTTTAGAAAGCGCTTGCGTTTTTTCAGAAGAAGGTTTGCTCTCTGTATCTGCTTTTACCTGGTCGTTTCCGGAAGTTTTTTTAGAATCCTCTTTCAGTTCTGTTCCAGCTGTTGCTGCAGATTCAATAGGCTTTGGATTTGTCTCTTCAGGTTTCTGTTTGTTCTCAGCTTTGTTTCCTTCTTCTTTGTTTGGAGTTTCCACTTTAGGTCTAGCCAATTCATGACTACCCTCATTAGCAGGTCTAGTAGGTTCCGTATCCTTAGTCACTTTGTCTTCTGTCGAATCAGCTTTTGGTTTTACAAACTCACGCCCACCATTCTCATCAGCCTTTGCAATAGCAGCTACCACATCATCGGGAAGCTTATCTAAAGGTTGAGCTTGATGAACAGTTGTTTCTTCTGTTTTAGCATTGGATGAATCCACCTCCTCAGCTTGTACAGCAGAAATACCAAATATACTAGCCCCAATCATTACAGATGCCGCACCTATTGCAAATTTACGAATGCTATAATGACAACGTTTATCAAAAAGTCTTTTATTCATTAAAATCCTCATTTCTTTCCCTTGATACAAAGTAAGCGTTTACTTTATTTTAAAAAATAACCTCCTTCTGAACACACAAACAAGTACCAAGTTCGATAATATAATTTATATATTAAATATATCAAAACACGCCTGAAATTGCAATCATTTTCCATTAATTTAACCTAATAAACTGGTATGTAAGATAAATTCATTCAAAAGGAATAGATGCAATGAAAGTACCTTTCTGTTCTAGACTCTTTCCAATACAACTTTCATTCCATTAATAGCATTTTCATACTTCAAATTTATAGTTTATGGACTCATATCATTATAGACTGCGTTCATTTGCATACACTACATAAAAAGAGTCTGGGACAATAGTCTCTTATCTCCAAAAAAAGCAACGGATTTGCCGTT